>JAJXXN010000285.1 GCA_021781075.1 Acidobacteriota bacterium
TTTGAGCGGATTGATCAATTTTTTGTCTGGCTCACGCACTGGGCACAGATGCTGGTTCCCGGTTGCTGGCAACCGCTGGTCGCCATTCTTCTTGGAGTCATCGGCATCATCTCGGTTTTCCCGGCGCTGTTCGCAATTGCCGTCCTGCTGGAGCGCAAGGGGCTCGGGCGCATGCAGAACCGCTACGGCCCGAACCGCGTTGGCCCGTTCGGCATTTTGCAGCCAGTGGCCGACGCCATCAAGTCACTGACCAAGGAAGACATTGTTCCTTACCGCGCCGACGGATTGCTTCATTTTGTGGCGCCGGTGCTGCTGGTGGTCGTGGTCTTCATGGGCTATGCGGTGCTGCCGGTGGGGCGCAACATGACGCTGGTCCACATGGACGCGGCGCTGCTGTTCTACTTCGCGGTTGGCGCAACGGCGGAGTTGAGCGTCTTCATGGCCGGCTGGGCCAGCCACAACAAATATTCGCTCCTCGGGGCGATGCGCGCCATCTCGCAGATGATCAGCTACGAGGTGCCGCTGCTGCTCTCGACGATTCCCGTGGTGATGATCACCGGTTCGCTTTCGCTGGACAAGATGGTCGAGGCGCAGAACCAGTACAGCTTCGGGCTGCCGCATTGGTACGTCTTCACGCCGTGGGGTTTTGCCGGCTTTGTCTTGTTTGTCATCGCGGCCATGGCGGAGACGAACCGCTCGCCATTCGATTTGCCGGAAGGCGAGTCGGAACTGGTGGCCGGTTACTTCACCGAGTACTCCGGCTTCAAATTCGCCGAGTTCTTCCTCGGCGAGTACGTGGGAATGCTTTCCATCTCCGGGCTTGGAGCCACGCTGTTCTGGGGCGGTTGGTCGGCGCCGCTGGAGGTGCTGCAGTTCATCCCCTCGTGGGCGTGGTTCATTGCCAAGGTGATGACGGCGATGTGCTTCTTCATCTGGGTGCGGGGCACGCTGCCGCGCATCAAGCAGGACCAGTTGATGAACTTCGCCTGGAAGTTCATGCTGCCGCTGGCGCTGGTGAATATTTTTGTGACGGCGGCATGGCGCTTCCTTGGCGAAGGCTGGCAGCGCTGGGTGGCCTGCAGCGCGGCCCTTCTGGTTGTTTATGTCGTGATGGGCCTCGGGGAGATGAAGCGCAGGAATTATGGGCCGAGAAAGTACCGCTATGCCGAATAGGGAAGTGGAAGGAGCGCAGGAATGAGCTGGGTCTTCTGGGTGTTGGCCGCAATCACAATTGCCGGCGGCATGGCGACAGTGCTGGTGCGCCGCCTGGTGCATGCGGCGCTGGGCGCGGCGGCGGCGTTTGCGGGGCTGGCCCTGCTTTATCTTTCGCTCGACGCGCAGTTTGCCGGCTTCGCGCAGTTGATGGTGTATGTTGGCGCGGTGACCATCCTCATCCTCTTCGCGATTTTGATGACCCAGAGCGGGGAACTGAACCAGCCGGAAGGTTTGAAGAAGGCGGTGTTTTCGCCGGGCTCCTTCTGGGGCCTGTTGCTTGCGGCGCTGGTCTTCGCGGTGCTTGGGTTTGCTGTCAACAACAGCCAGGCGGCATTGGCGGTGGCCACTGGCGCAAGCGCATCCGCCGAGCCCACTGCAACCGTGGCGTCCATCGGCCAGGCACTGGTTGGCAATTATGTGCTGCCGCTTGAGATTGTCGCACTGATTCTGACCGCGGCCCTCATCGGCGCGGTTGTGATTGCGCTCCACGAAAAAGGGGAGGCACAATGACGCCACTCTCCGCTTATTTGCTGGTTGCCGCATTGCTCTTTGCCGTGGGATTGGCCGGGGCGCTGACACGGCGCAACGCGGTCCTGGTTTTGATTGGCATCGAGATGATGCTCAATGCGGCGAACCTGAACCTGATCGCCTTCTGGCGCTTTGGCGCGCACCCGGAGCAGTTGACCGGGTTTCTGTTCGCAATTTTTTCAATTGCAGTGGCGGCAGCCGAGGCGGCTGTGGGCCTGGCATTGGTGATAGCGCTCTGGAGGCACACGCGCAGCGTGAACCTCGACGAGCAGACAAGGATGAAGGGGTGAGCCGGTGAGTGTGGCATTCATAGAACCGTTTCACGAGGCGCTGATTGCGCCCCCGGCGGCGATAACGCGGCTCCTGGGCCTGGTGCCCGCGCTTCCCATGATGGCAGCGGGCGTGATTGCGCTGTTGCCGCAGGCGCGGCGCAGAATCGCGGCGGTGTTGTCGATCGGGTCGCTTGGCGTTTCGCTGCTGTTGGCGCTGGCGGCGTTTGCGCATGTGGCAGCCGGCTGGATGGGCCACGAGCGTGTGCGCGAGGTGGTCAACTTCACCTGGCTGCATACGGGAACGCAAACCGTTGACCTGGGCTGGGTGCTCGACCCGCTTTCTGCGGTGATGCTGGTGATGGTCACCTTTGTGGGGCTGCTGATCTTCATCTACTCGACCGGCTACATGGCCCACGACAAGAACTTCACGCGCTTTTTCTGCTTCCTCTCGCTTTTTGCCGGGGCGATGCTGGGCGTGGTGATTGCCAACAGTTTGCTGCTGCTTTTCATCTGTTGGGAACTGGTTGGCCTAACTTCGTATTTGCTGATCGGCTTCTGGTACCACAAGCCTTCCGCCGCAGCCGCCGCGAAGAAGGCCTTCATGACCACGCGCGTCGGTGATGTCTTCTTCCTGCTGGGCATGGTCTGGCTCTTCGCGCAGACCGGGACGCTGCTCTTTTACAACGGGGGCGCGGGTTCGCTGGAGGCAGGCGCATTGCTGGGCCTGTTGAACCAGCACGCGGCCTTTGGCTTGACCGCGGCGGGGGCGATCGGGATTTTGATCTTTGCCGGGGCGGCGGGCAAGAGCGGCCAGCTGCCATTGCACGTCTGGCTTCCGGATGCGATGGAAGGCCCGACGCCGGTGTCGGCGCTGATTCACGCGGCGACGATGGTGGCCGCCGGCGTGTACCTGATTGCGCGCGTGTATCCGCTGATGAGCGCGGGCGCAACCAACGGCGTAACCGCATCGCTGACCGTGGTTGCCTGGGTGGGCGCGCTGACGGCGGTCTTTGCCGCCTTGATAGCCGTGGCGCAGAATGACATCAAGCGCATTCTCGCCTATTCAACGGTCTCGCAGCTTGGGTACATGATGGTCGGCCTCGCGGTTGGCGGAGTTGCGGTCGGCATGTTGCACCTGATTACGCATGCCTTCTTCAAGGCTCTGCTCTTCCTGGGTGCGGGCTCGGTGATCCACGGCTGCCATGAGGAGCAGGACATCCGCAAGATGGGCGGGTTGCGCGCCGACATGCCGCTGACCTTCCTGACCTACTCGATCGGCATGCTCGCGCTCTGCGGCTTTCCATTCTTCTTCTCGGGCTTCTGGAGCAAGGACGGGATTCTGGAAGCGGCCCATGCCTGGGAGCCCTCGCGCGGGCCGTTTTACCTTCTGGCATTCGGCGCGCTGTTGACGGCGTTCTATATGTCGCGGCAGGTTGGGTATGTCTTCCTCGGCACTTGGCGCGGGCATAAAACCGCGCACGAAAGCCCGCCTGTCATGACGATGCCGCTCGCGATTCTGGCCTTCTTCGCCATGGCACTGGGCCTGATTGCCACTCCCGCCTGGCCGTGGTTCCGCAGCTTCATCGAGTTCAAGGCCGCTGAATTTGAGGTTGGCGCATTGTGGGAACCGGCAATGTTATCCACCATGGGCACGTCAATTGTGATTGTGCTGCTCGGCCTCGGACTCGGCTTCCGGCTTTATGGCGGCAACAGGGCCCCTGCTTCAAGCGAGCCCGACGTCCTGGAGCGCCCGCTTTCCTTTGTATGGGTCTGGCTGGCCAACCGGCTTTATGTGGATGAGCTCTACTCGGCCACGGTGCTTGCTTTTTACGCGTGGTGGGGCCGGGTGGCCGACTTCTTTGACCGCAAGGTCTGGGGTGGCATGGTCGCTATGGCCGCGGGGCTGGGCAAATTGCTTGCGGAGATGAACAAGCTGATCGACCAGAACTTTGTGAATGGCGGCTTTGACAAGGGCTGTGAAGAGCTGGCGACGGGCGGTGGTTTGATTGCCAGCCTGCAGAATGGCCGCGTGCAAAGCTATCTGAGAATTTTAGCCGTGGGTGTGGTGCTGCTCTCCTTGGCGCTCATCCTCATCTGGAGCGGCAAGGCATGAACGGACTACCCATCTTATCGCTGCTCATGGCGCTGCCGCTGGCAGGCGCGCTGATTACCTGGTTTGCCGGCAAGGGCGCGCGGCGCGTGGCGCTGGTTTTTGCCGGTGCGACGCTGGCGCTGGCGCTTTATGTTTGGTTCAACCTTCCCGCATCAGGCGGCATGGGGCTGGTGGAGCGTGCCGACTGGGTGGCGTCGCTCGGTATTGAGTACCACCTCGGCGTGGACGGCCTTGGCGGCCTGATGGTGTTGCTCTCCGCAATCGTCTCTCTGATGGCCATTGATGCGGCCAAGCACATTTACCGCCAGCCGGGGCAGTTCTTCTCGCTTGCGCTGCTGCTGGAAGCGGGGTTGATGGGCTCATTCACCGCGCTCAATTTCTTCCATTGGTTTATTTTCTGGG
>JAJXXN010000042.1 GCA_021781075.1 Acidobacteriota bacterium
GGTGAACTGGTAATTCCAGCGCGAGATGAGTTGGTGGCTCAGGTAAACATCCTCGCCGTCCTGCAGGCTGGTGAAGCGCGTGAAGAGATAGTTGTTCTGCAGGTCGAGGCGCGGCGCGGGCTTCAACTCAAGAAAAAGGCTCGGGGAGGAGATATTCACCGGCGTGGGCCCCTCGTTCGAGGGCGGGGCGTAATTGACGACCGTGCCCTGCGAATAGCCGGCATTCATGGCAAAGTACGGCACAGGCGCCGAATAAAAACTGACTCCTTCGATGTGGCTGTGCCACTCCACGTTTGCCGGCAGGGCCGAGTAATCAATCGGGCGCAGTCGGTCCTGCCCGAGGTTCAAATATGCCGAGAAATTCGAGTCGCGGCGCATGTTGATGTTGTAGGAAGAGTTGAAATAGTAATCCAGCGGCACCCCGTTATGGTCCCAGATGCGCTCGGAATAAAAGCTGGGCCCGTGGGAAAGAATCGGCCCATGGGCGGGACGAAAGACATAACCAACGCGCCCGTTGGGCTCACGCACATCCGGACGCTGGAAGAACCCGGTATCGGTCACAAACCCGGCGGCTGTGTCGTTGTAGCCCACATACCAGTACCAATGCAGGTCACCGTAGCTGAGCTGTTGCAGCCAGGCCTGGCCGCTGCAGGAGAGCGCGGCATTTTCACAACCCTGCTCGCCCGCGGTGGAGTTGCTGTGGTTGCGGGTTTCCGTGGTCACGGCCTGACCGGTGATTGTCCAGCGGTTCTTGAGCCGGAAACGATAGTCGATGCCGCCGGCGCGATTGTACGAGTCGTCAAACTCGCGGTCGGCATAGATGAGGCCGATGTTGGAGAGCGCCCCAAGGTCGCGGTTCAAACGCCCCAACCAGAAATGGGCCCGTTTGCCATACTCGGGATCGCCGGGAACCACCAACTGGCCCGGGCTGCGGTCATCCACCGCGAGCAGTCCCAGCGCCCAGCGGTTGATTTTGCCGGTCAGGCGCGCGCCATATTGCGGCGTGACAATGTTGTCGGTGTAGTAGAGGCTGATGGGCGTCATGAAGTAGCTGCTGTTCTCAATGAAGAACGGCCGTACTTCGGCAAAATAAGGTGGAAAGCGCTGGTTCGGCGCCGCGGGATTGTCGATGCCCACCTGGCTGAAATCGGGGTTGATGGTGGTGTCCAGCACCAGGCTGTTGTGGAGGATGAATTTGGCGTCCAGCCCGGCGTAGCCCTGCAGGTGCTTGTGCTCAAAATACGGGTCGATGGGGTTGATGGTGTTCAACTCGCGCAGGCTGCGGGCCAATGCGTACGGCTCAATCTGCATGTTCTGCCCGTGCTCTACGTCCTTGAAGCCCTCAATGCCCATGTCCTGCGTCAGGCGGCCGGCGATGTCGTGGTTGCTGCGCGGCCAAAAGTCGCTCTCGCTGGCGTGCGAGATGCCGCGCTGCAGAATGATGCCCCAGGTCCTTGGTTCGCCCGGCGCCGCCTTGGCAAAGTAAAGGCTGGCAAATGGAATCCGCATCAGCACCACATACCCGGTGCGGGTGCGCTTGCTCCACGTGTCCCAAACCGTGTCAAAGGAAAAATCAAAGCCCGTCTGCTCGCTGTACATCGCGTCCGCCTGGATGCCAAGCGGGTTCGCGATGAAGACGAAGGCGCGGCGCTCGTCGTGGAAGGTGTCCAGCATCACTTCAACATTGTCATCATCCGACAGGGTGTCACGCGCCAGCATATGGCCGCGGATCAGGTCGGGGTGGCTGTCGTTGCAGACAAAGGCAATGAAGAAATACTCGTGCGTGTAACCAAGAAAGGCCGTGGTGGGCTCGGTCGCCGCCTTGCCATCGACCGGGTAGCGCTGCACAAACTGGTCGATGCGCAACATCTTGTCCGACCCGCCGGTGAGCTTGGCGCCAAGAAAATCCTCAATCTTCGGGTCCGCATCGAGGCGCGGGATGTCGATGTGCCCCCCCTGGTGCTTGACCCCGCCGGAGGGCATGCCGCCGTCCGCCACCACCGCATCTGTAGGCAACGGCGCATCGGGCAGGCGCGGGTCGGATGCGGCTGCAAACGGAAGCAACAGGGCTGCGGAAGCCGCAATGCAGGCCATAATCAGCATTCGAAAAAAGCGAAAAATCTTCAATGCAATCGCGCCCCTGGGTTATAACGTTCGAATTTGCGATTCAGTCGCCAAAAAACACTCCGCACAGCCTGTAATCACAGTTTATTGGATGCGGCCGAGGAAGCATCCGTCTTTCTTTAGACGATTCCAGCCAGGTTCACGCTTCAACCGTTCATGCATTCTCCTACTGCCTTCGATTTCCCGGCGTTGCAACACGTTGCAACCAAACCTCTTCAAGAAATTGTGGTGCTGCAAAAGCCATTGTTACTTTTGTTGTTGCATGCAAAGCCTTGCCGCATCTGATATAGATGTGGGTGATATTTGCCCTGCCATCATTGACCGCCCCGTGGAGCTGAACAAAATGACCGCTGAGTTTGTGCACCGCCTGCAATTTGCCTTCACCGTCACATTCCATTACCTCTTTCCACAATTGACCATGGGCCTTGCCCTGTTGATTGTGGTGCTCAAGACCATGGCGCTTAAAACCGGCTCCGCGGAGTGGGAGCGCGCGGCTCGCTTCTGGGGGCGCATCTTCGCCATCAATTTCGTCTTCGGCGTGGTCACGGGCATCCCGATGGAATTTGAATTCGGCACCAACTGGGCCCGCTTCTCGCGCCTCTCCGGAGGCGTGATCGGCCAGCCGCTGGCCATGGAGGGCGTCTTCAGCTTCTTCCTCGAGTCGGCATTCCTCGGCCTCTTCCTCTATGGGGGAAATCGAATTTCAAAAAAAATGCACTGGTTTTCCGCGGTGATGGTCTGGGCCGGGTCCTGGCTTTCCGGCTTCTTCATCATCGCCACCGACGCATGGATGCAGCACCCGGTTGCCTTTGAGCGCACCGCCGATGGGCAATTTCAATTGACCAGTTTCTGGGCCATGCTGCTCAATCCCTGGGCGCTGCTCCAATACATGCACAATATGACCGCCGCCGTCGTCACCGGCTCGTTTGTGATGGCCGCCGTGGGAGCCTTCTATCTGCTTGATGGCCGCAACAAGGAGCAGGGCAGTATCTACGCGCGCGTGGGCGTGATTGCCGGCCTCCTCAGCTCGTTGCTGGTGATTCTTCCCACCGGGGATTTGCAGGGCAAATACGTGGCCAAAAACCAGCCCGCCACCATGGCCGCCATGGAAGGCGTCTTCAAAACAGAAAATGGCGCCGGGCTGGTCCTCATGGGGCAGCCCAATGAAGAGACCGGCCAAATCGACAATCCCATCGTGGTCAACGATCTGTTGAGTGTGCTCATCTACGGCACCACCCGCGCCGAGGTGAAGGGGCTGGATCAATTTCCCCGTGACCAGTGGCCCGAGCCGCAGCCGCTGCTCTACTACGCCTACCACATCATGGCCGGCCTCGGCACCTGGTTCCTGGTGCTCATGGCAGGCTCGGCCTTCCTGCTCTGGCGCGGCAAACTCGAGCGCTCCCGCTATGCCCTCTGGGCGCTGCTGTTGAGCTTTCCGCTGCCTTACATCGCCACCACCGCGGGATGGATGACCGCCGAGATAGGCCGCCAGCCCTGGTTGATCTACGGCCTGCTGCGCGTCAGCGACGGCTTCTCAAACCACGTCTCGGCCGCCAATGGGCTCTTCACGCTCCTCGGCTTCATGGGCATCTACACGCTCCTCGGATTGCTCTTCACCGTGCTCATCTACCGCGAAATCACCACCGGGCTCGAGGCAAACGCCGCCCATTGAGGCAATCGTGCTCTCATTCTGAGGCCATGCAACGGATTTTCAACTGAAAGAAGGGGCATTCGATATGGGTACTCTCTGGTTTTGGCTGGTGGCCGTGATGATTGTCGGCTATGTGCTGCTCGACGGTTTTGACCTCGGCGTGGGCGTGCTGCATCTTGTGCTGGTGCGCAACGAGAAAGAGAGACGCGCCGCGCTCTCCAGCATCGGGCCCGTCTGGGACGGCAATGAGGTCTGGCTCCTCGCCGGCGGCGGCACGCTCTACTTCGCTTTTCCACCCCTCTACGCCTCGGCCTTCAGCGGCTTCTACCTGCCGCTGATGATTGTCCTCTGGCTGCTTGTGGCACGCGGCGTCAGCCTCGAACTCCGCAACCACGTCGACCTCGGCGTCTGGCGCAGCCTCATCGACGGGCTCTTCGGCCTGGCCAGCACCCTGCTCACCATCTTCCTCGGTGCCGCGCTCGCCAATGTCCTCCGCGGCGTGCCCATCGATGCCAATATGCATTTCACCGGCAGCTTTTTCACCCTGCTTAACTGGGTGAGCCTGCTGGGCGGGTTGACCTTCATCCCGATCTATCTGCAGATTGCCAAGGGCTATACGCCCACCGCCTCGGGCCTGATGATGATTCCGATGACGGCGGGCATCCTGTCCTCTTCGACCTATGCGGGTCGCTTCATGGGGCGCACCGGGCGCTATCGGCTGCTGCCCATGGCGGGCACCGCGCTGAT
>JAJXXN010000021.1 GCA_021781075.1 Acidobacteriota bacterium
GTTGCGCCAACCCTGCTTGAAGAGCAGGAGGATGGCCGAGATCAACGTGCCGGCGTGGCCGATGCCGATCCACCAGACGAAGTTGATGATGGCGAATCCCCAGGCAACGGGCTGGGTGATGGCCCAGATGCCGACACCCTTGAGGAAGAGCCAGGTGACGGCGACAAGGAGCAATGTGGCCAGCGCGCCGCCGACGCCGAAGAGGGCGAACCAGCCCATCGGCGTGTGGGGATTGAAGACCACTCCGGCAATCTCCTCGGTGACCGATTTGAAGGTGAGGCCCTGCGCGAGTACGCGGTACTCGCCCGTTGCCGGGTCAATGCCGGCCCGCTTCGACTCTTCTTGCGTTTTCAATTCAGTGGTTGCCATGGATCAACCCTTCACCGGTTCGTGCACAACCGGCGATGCTTCAAGTTCTTCGTTCAGGTTCAGGACCGGCGCGACATAGGTCGTGCGCGGACGCGTGTTCTGGTCGGCGAGGACCTGGTAGGTGCGCTCATCCGAGCGGAGCTTGGCCACACGGCTCGCCTTGTCGTTGATGTTGCCAAAGGTGATGGCGCCGGCCGGGCAGGCCTGCTGGCAGGCCGTGACAATTTCACCGTCGCGAATGGCGCGGTTTTCCTTGTCTGAGGTGATTTTGGCCTCGTTGATGCGCTGCACGCAGTAGCTGCACTTCTCCATCACGCCGCGCGAGCGGACGCTCACGTCCGGGTTGCGCATCAGCTTCAGGCTCTCGGTTTCAAAGTCCGAGTAAAGCAGGAAGTTGTAACGGCGCACCTTGTAGGGGCAGTTGTTGGAGCAGTAGCGCGTGCCCACACAGCGGTTGTAGACCATGGTGTTGAGGCCTTCGGGCGTGTGCACGGTGGCGCCGACCGGGCAGACCTGCTCGCAGGGCGCGTTTTCGCAGTGCTGGCAGGCCATGGGCTGGAAGTGTGCGCGGGGCGCGGCCAGGTCGCCTTCAAAGTAGGTGTCAATGCGCAGCCATTGCATGTTGCGGCCGATGCGCACCTGCTCCTTGCCCACGACGGCGATGTTGTTTTCCGCGTAGCAACTGACAATGCACGCATTGCAACCGGTGCAGCTGGCCATGTCGATGGACATGCCCCAGGCGTTGTCCTTGTACTCCCAGTTGGGGAAGAGCGTGGTGTCGCGGTCGGTCTTGGAGTGCTCGCCCTGCTCGGAATTTTCGTTGGCAAAGCCGGGGTTCTTTTTGTATTCGGCCAGCGTGGCCCAGCGGATGATGCCGCGGTTCAGCGCCTCATCGGTCTCAAGCGAGTTGTTGCCGTGGTTGTTGTGCTCGTCGCCGCCAAAGAGCGCCGGACGGTGGTCCTGATAGTGGCTCTTGGTGATGGCCACACCCCACTTGCCATCGACCTGCTTGACGGCGCCGGAGGCATAGAAAGGGGAAGCCGCGGGACGGATGGAGTAGGCGTCAAACCCGTAGCCCTGGGCAACGCGGCCAAATCGGCGCCCATAGCCAAGGTAAACAGTGATGGAATTGTTCGGATGGCCGGGGGCGACGATAACCGGAGCCTTGACCTTGCGGCCATTGACGTTGATCTCAAGAATGTCGTCTTCCTCGACGCCGAGCGCGGTGAGCGTGGCCCCGGAAAGGATCGCCGCGTTATCCCAGCTCAGGTTGGTCACCGGCTTCGGCAGCTCCTGCATCCAGCCAAGGTTCGAGAAGCGACCGTCGTAAACGTTGGGGTCGGGACGGAAGTTGATGGCAAAGCTGGCAAGGTTCGGCTTGCCGTAGGAGTCGGCGACTTGAACGCTCGAGTCAAAATGCGGCAGCGGGCCGGTGGGCTTGTACTCTGCGGTCTTCGCGAAGGCCGTGCCGTCGATCCAGCCGGAGTACAGGGCCTTGCGCCAGCCGGCCTCAAAGTCGCCCTTGCTTGCGGAACTGATTGTCGGGGCCCAGGTTTCACGAACCGCCGTGTAGGCCGACTTCGTGGGCGAATCAAGAAGCGCCTGGAAAACGTTGTGCGCGCTCTTGCCGCCGTAGAGCGGGTCAATCATCGGCTGAACGATGGAAACGGTTCCATCATAAGCGCGGGCGTCGGACCAACTCTCCAGGTAATGCGCGGCGGGAATCTGCCAGTGGGCGATGGCGCCGGTCTCGTCCACATACTGCCCGAGATGGACGATCGTGTTGACCCTCATCAGGAGCGAGGCGAAGTCATACTCCGCGGGAGCCGAGTAAACCGGGTTGGTGTTGAGGCAGACAAGCCAGTCAACCTTTCCGGCGGCGAGGTCGGCGGCAAGGGACTTCATGTCGGCAAACTGGTCGCCCGGCAGCGGGTTGACGGTTTGCGCCGAGGTGAAAACTGTTTTGCCGTAGTTGCCAAGTTGATTGTTGATGGCCGCGGCGATGGCCTCGACAGATGGATCCTGATAGAGGCCGGGCAGCACGGCGGATTTGCCGGCATTGGCCTTGAGGTCCCTGGCAACCACATCAACAAACTTCTGCTGCTCAGGCAGCAACTGCCCCGGCACCACTGCGCCGGGCACGCCAACCGCCTGAGCAATGGCCGTGGCGATGAGCTTGACGTGGAAAGCATGGGCGCCAAGGCGATGCTCGGCCTTCAGGCCGGTGGTGGTGGTGGTGCTTTCGACAACGTAGAGGCGGTTGAGCTTCTCGGGGTTCTTGCGGCGCTCGGCGAAATCGCGCACCAGGCGATGGAAGCCGGGGTAGGAGGAGCCGGAGAGAAAATCAGCATCGAGCGAGAGAATCACATCGGCAGCCGACAGGTCGTACTGTGTATTGATGCCGCGCTCGACGAAGGTCCCGGCGATGGCCGGGTCGAATTGAATGAGCCGCGCCTTGGGGTAAGCCTTCTGCACATCAGCCCACTGGCGCGCGAGCGTGGGCGAAGTAATGGTGGTGGAAAGGAAGTAAATGCCCTCGCCGCTGGCGGAGGATTGCGCCCTGGAACGAAGGGCAAGTTCAAACTCGGCCCACTCGGAGTTTTCACCGCGATAGGTGACGCGATGCGCGCGGTCCGGGTCGTAGAGCTCGAGGAGCGTGGCCTGGGTGAAGGGGTCGGAGCCGCCCTGGTTGTAGGGATGCTCCGGGTTGCCATCGACCTTGATGGGGCGGAACTCATCGCTCTTGACGAGGACGGGCACAGCGCCGGTGGCGAAGGGCGCGGCGGTGGCAAAAAAGTTCGGCTTGCCGAGGACGAGGTCCTCAGGCTGCTTGACATAGGGGTAGATCGGCTCATCGGGCTGCTTGGTGCAACCGGCCATTCCAGCCAGAGCCATGGAGGCGCCCATGAGCTTGAGGAAGCCGCGTCGGCTGACAGGATCAACCCACTCGCTGACCGCGGAGGGAAACTCCCGGGCCACAGCGGCTTCAAACTCCGGAGTGCCGGAGAGTTCGTCAATGGAACGCCAGTAGCGCTTGCCGGTGAGCTGGACAAGTTGCTGACGCGCAGAGGCGAGGGTCAGGGCGGAGGATTCTGCCGCTGCCGCCTTGCTGTTTGTTTTGTTGTCCACGGTGTTATCCATCGGAGTCCGGTCGTTGTTCATCGGTGGCAGACCTCGCAGCTTGAAAGCTCCCGCGGCGTGCGGATCCTGTAATGCTCGACGAGGAATTTGCCAAGCTCGTCCTGCGAGTCAAATTTTTCAAAGGCGGGCTTGCCTTTCTCGGCAGCCTCGACCACGGGCATGATGCCGCCGGCCTTCGAGGGGTCGTTGGTGACGCAGTTGACGCTTTGCGCGGTGGGCGTGCCCCGCTTTTCACCGTCAACCGAGCACCAGACAGGATGGTCCTCGCTGGGCTTTTGCCATACCATGTTGTACACCTCGGTGGTGGGGCGGATGTTCTTCGCCGGGTTGCGGTGGCAGTTCAGGCACCACTCCATCTGCAGGCTGTTCTCCGCATACATCAGCGGCATCTGGTCAACGCGGCCATGGCAACTGGAGCAGCCGATTCCCTTGTTGACGTGAATCTGATGGGAGAAATAAACAAAATCCGGCAGGTCGTGGACCTTGATCCAGGGGATGGATTGCCCGGTGGCCCAACTGGAACGGACCGGGTCGAGAAGCGCGGCGTTGGTCCAGATCTGCGCATGGCAGTTCATGCAGGTCTTGGTGGGGGGAATGCCGGCATAACTCGATTTCTCAACCGTGGTGTGGCAGTACTGGCACTGAAGGCCAAGCCCCTGCACATGGTGCTTGTGACTGAAGGGGACCGGCTGATCTGCGCGCTGCCCTTGCCGTGTGACCCACGGGGAACGCTGCAACTGATCCAGCGTCACACCCAAACCGATAACGATCAGACCCGTCAGCACCAGGCTCATCCGAGCCAGAGCATTCGAGCTGCGATCAAATATCTGCGCCATGAATACTTTCCTGTCCCTGTCTACGCTCCATCGGCTTGGCCGAAGAAGCGTTTAGCGAGCGATCGTCGCATCCTAGAGCCAGTACAACAGGTGATAAATTGGATGATGTTTATCCAATTTCAGCCTACAGAAACTTCATCAACCACCCCGTGAATGTGAGCTGCATCACATGGG
>JAJXXN010000338.1 GCA_021781075.1 Acidobacteriota bacterium
CGTTCTTCTCAACTAGCCGTGTCATCTCGTCGGCACGCCTGTCCTTGCCGGCGTCAAAGGCAAGGCCGGCAAAGGCCATGCCCTCGTCGGTGAGCTTCGCGCGCGAGTCGTAAACCTGGTCGAGCGCGTCTGCCGGCGCCCCACCGCTTGCGGCAAGCGCATAAACGGCATAAGCGCGCATATTCGGCAGCATGTCACGATGCTGTTTGAGCATGGCCATGAGCCAGTTGCGGCCGCTCGCCAGATGGTTGCCATCCACCTCGTAACCCGCACCCCTGGCCTGCGCCATGCCGCTGACCACATACGCGGTCATGAAGACGCGGCTCTGGTCATCAGGCCACCAACCCCAGCCGCCGTCATCGTGCTGGTAACTGTACAGGCGGTCCAATCCCGCCTTCACCATGTCGTTGAGCGCCTTTCGGTCGATCGGTGACTTCAAGTGCAGCTTGTCCACGCTCTCGGCCACAATCACATCCGGCAAAAAGCTGCTCATCGTCTGCTCCGTGCAGCCCCACGGGAACCCGGTTAGATAGTCCAGCGCGTCGAATACCGTGCCCGCAATCGACGGCGCAAGCGAAATGGTGATGCCGCGCGTCGCCGGGTCAACGCCGCCCGGGTAGTTGTATTGCGTGGCGGCGTCAGTCGCGTTCGCGTCGATCTTCCCGGAGTTGGCCTGCGACTGCTTCACGCCGAAGGGCTTGACGGGAACCGTCTGCTCCAGCGCATCAGACTCTTCATTCGAGAGCGCCTTGGCAATCAGGTCGGCGTCGCCCACATTCGTTGAGCGCAAGCGCCACTCGGCATAGCTCTCGCCGCGCGCGGGGATGGTGACCTTCTGCGTGCCGCCGCTGAGTACATCAAGCCCCGTCACGTCCAGCGCAAGGGTCACGTCCTTGGTCGTCCGCAGGTAATTGTGCGCAATCACGCGCACCACCGTCTCATCGCCCTGGCGGAAGAAGCGCGGCGCCGCAAGCCGCACAATCAGGTTCTTGCGGACCACGATCCGCGTCACCACTCCACCGGCCTTGCCGTCGTCGGTCATCGCCCGGATGGTCGTGCGCCACGTGGTCAACGAATCGGGGTAATTGAACTCCACCTTCGCGTGGCCATCCGCGCCGGTGCGCAGGTTCGGGTTCCAGTAGGCGGTGTCCGGGAAGGCCTTGCGCACCTTGGGCACCACGAGGTCGCTGCCCGGCTTCACCTCGGCGAGGCGGGGATGATAAAGCCCGTCGCCGAAGCTCGCAAGCAGGGGGCTCTTGAGGCCGGCTTCGCCCGTGAAATAGAAGGTGAAACTCGACTGCGGGTCGAGGTAAAGGTACTTCTTTGCGTAGAAAAATTTGACAATGTCCCCGCTCTCGTCGGGATGAATCGAATAGATCGCCTCATCCACCTCGCCAAAGCTGAAGTCCGCCGCGACGGGTTTGCCCGTGGCGTCCTTGATGAAAACGTCAAAGCTGCCTTTTTCACCGGGAAGGTAGGTTTGCTTGCTGGGCGTGGCGGTGATGCTGAGCGTCTCGGCAACCGGCGGGACCCTGAGTGACTTTTGCGCGGTCAGCAACTGGTCGTTGTGGATCAGCGTCGCTGTCACAATCAGGTTGGGTTCGGCTTTTGCGGTGATGGGCAGGTCGAAGGCCTGGCTCCCACTGGTGAGGTGCAGAAGTTGCCGCGTATGCAGGCTGTTGCCTTCGGCGGTTACTACCGCGTAGCCCTCCTTCAAGCTGCCCACAAGCAGCAGGTGCGCAGTGTCGCCGACCGCATACACTTTTTTATCGCTGATGATTTGGATCTGCGAGTTGGGCCGGTACCACTCGCTTGCCCCGCCCCAGAGCCAGATGTAGGTCGAGTCCTTGACCGTGCGGCGCTCGGGGGTTACAGCGGTTGCCCGCACCTCGAAGTCGCCTGTCCCGCTGAGGTTGAGCGTGACCAATGCCTTGCCATCCGCGCCGGTCACCGCATCAGCGGTTGTGATGTCCTTCTTGTCCCAGGCGCGCGCGGAATCATTCCAGCGGCTCAGCATTACATTCAAATGCACCGCGGTCTGGATCGGCTTGTTGTCATAATCCTGCGCCGTGACCCGGACCTGAACTGGCTTGCCGCTCTCCGCAACGTAGCTTGTGGGCTCAACCGAGATGCGGAAGCTGCCATAGGTCGCCAGCACTTTGCCACTCCCGCTGATTTCGCGGTTTGCCACATCCGTGACGCGGGCAACAATGCGGTAATCCATGTCGCGGCCTGTCTCTTCAACGCGCGTGGGCAATGTGACCGTCAGGCGGCCATTCTCGTCCAGCGTGCCCTCCTGCTCCTGCAGTTCCGGCCCATCGTAATAGCTGCCCTCCGTGTCCCCGCCATCGCCAGCTTCCGCATCGGCATTGCCATCGCCAGTGTCATCACCACCGTCGTTGTCATCCCACCAATAATGGACTTGAACCTGCACGGAGTATTTGACCTTTGCCCCCGACACAGGCTCGCCGAAGAAATATTTTGCCTCGATGACCGCCTTGACCTGACCGCCTTCAAGAACGCGGTCCTTCTCCGGCGTCACGGTGACCCTGTACTCAGGCTTCTTGTACTCCTCAACGTAGAAGCTGCCGCTCGATGAGTAGTAATTCTGGTTGTTGGCGCCGACCAACTCGATGCGGTAGTAGCCAAGTGCCGCATCATTGGCAAGCGCCACATCCGTTGCGATCGTCCCGTGCGCGCCAACCGGAAGGTCTTTTTGCATCACCACATTGTCGCTGTCGCCCATCACGCGCAAGCGCAGGGATTTTTCATCGGGTAAAACGAGCTGGTCGTCCTTCTCGCGGCGCACCACCGCCTTGATGTGAACCGTGTGGCCGGGGCGATACACCGGGCGGTCGGTGTAGATGTATGCCTTGAGCCCGTTGCCGGTGCTGTTTTCTCCCTCCCAGTAATAGTTCGAGGGGGTGAGGACTGCGATGTCGTCGCCGTGGCGGGCGAGGATGAGAAGGTTGTCGATGGAGGGGCGGCCGTTGCCTGTGTCAACATAATCGCCGGTCTTGAGTGTAATGAAGCCGTTGGCATCCGATTTGCCCGCCGACTGCGGCTTGGAGTTGGCCCACAACGCCAACTCGGCATCGGCAATCGGCGCGCCGCTCTTGCGGTCGGCAACAAACAGCTCGGCCTGGTTGTCCCGCTCGCGCTCGACGAGCACCATGCTGGTGACGATGGCGACCGTGTATGCCTTGTACGTGCCGTCCGTCGCCTCGATGAGGTACATTCCCGGCTTGAGATTTTCAATCGGCAGGCGCAGCGTCTCACTGACAAGAGTGGGCGGCGTGATGAGTTTCCACCGCGCCACAAGCTGCGATTGGTTGAGGAGCGGAACCTGCGCAAACTCGCTCAAGCCGGTGACGGCGGATCTTTTGCCGAGGCTCGCCTGCCCCTCGCGGAAGCTGTCGCGCGCCCCCTGGTCAAATTGCCCGCGGAAAAAGGCGCGGATGCGGTGCCAGAGCCGCTCTTTCCAATCGTGGATCCTCTCAAGCCAGCTTGTCTCGTCAATCTGTTCGGCGGGCGAGTTGGTGACGACGCCGAAGCTGTGCAGGTCCTTGAGATGGGTGTAAAACTTCTCCACGTCGTTCACCTTGTAAACGCGGAACTCCAGCGCGGGCACATTGTGCGCGTACAGCTCAATCTTCACCGCCTCGCCGGGCGCGAAGGTCTCCGTGGTCGAAAGCGAAAAATTGCGCGCGGCTTGTCGATCCGCCGCCCCGGCGGCTGGTGAGAGCGTGCACAGCACGGCGGCAATAAGGAGGGATTTCCAGGTTGCGAATCTGCCCATTGTTTGCGCCTCTTTTTCCGCTGCACATTCAAGCCGCAGCCCTGAAACACGACGAAATCTATTTCCAGCCAACCACCGCATCCTACACGGCCTACCCGGCCCTGAGAATATTCCAACGGTAAATCCCGAGGAAATTTGGATTGCCATTGACCGGGCGCCACTCGGCGCGCGGATGGTTGAGCAACTCCTCAATTCGCACGCGGCGAATTTCGCCCGGCTTTTTGTCCACGCCGTGGCCGACCGGGCCGGTGTGATAGATGACGCCGAGGCCGCCGTTGATTTCCACAACGATCATCGAATGCCAGGGGGAGCTTTGCCCAAACTGGCGGTAAAAGAGCAAATCGCCTGGCAGCGCCTGCCGCAGGTCGCGGCCCACAAAATATGTGTTGTATTCAAGCAGCGTTTTGGCATCGGCAAACTGCGCAAAATCCGTGGCCATGGTCGCACGAATGAACCCACCCGGTGTCACGCGGAAGAGCCCGGCGCCAAGCGGCGTCTCCGGGTAATGCCAGGCATGAATCTCGCCAGGGAGCCGCGCACCTGTAAAGCCTGTGGCAAGAAACCAGCCCTCGTCGTGGCGCATAAGCGCCTCGCGGTAGCAGTAGCGCAGCAACCCCGCGCAGTCGGTGATCTCCTCGGGCAACTCCGCCGCCGGCTTCGCGGACTCAAACTTCGCAATCGCCGTAAACCAGCCGCGAAA
>JAJXXN010000339.1 GCA_021781075.1 Acidobacteriota bacterium
TCCTTGTTCCTTTCACGCCGAGGGGCATCTGGAGACTGCCACCCGCGTTGATGGCAGTGAGGCGGAAACCGTGCGGCAGGAGCTGAGCAACCGATTTCGATCGCCATTTGTTGACCAAGTGGTGCTGGTCGTTGAGGGATTGCCACCTGCCGATACCGACAAAGGCGAGCAGGCGTTAGCCACGATCGTTTCCAGCCTCAGGGAGGAGCCCGGCGTCTCCGGTGTCGTCTCTCATCTCGAGTTGCGCGACCCCATCTTCCTCGGCAAAAACGGTGAAACATTTGTCCTGGTGGGGCTGAAGTCAACCGAAGGACCGGTCGAGGCGCTCGTTCCCATGCTCCACGACCGTGAGCACGCCCTTGAAAATCAGTTGCGGGCCCAATACCCGGCGGTCAAGCTTGAACTCACGGGCGAAACCCCACTGAACTTCGACATTCACAAGGCCAGTGCCGATGATGTTGACCGCGGTGAAACCCTGGTCATTCCCGCAACGCTCATTCTGCTGCTGCTGGCTTTCGGAAGCATTGTCGCCGCCCTCATTCCTGTCGCTGTTGGCCAACTCGCCATTGCAACCACCCTGGCCATTACGAGCATCCTGGCCTCGCGTTATCACCTCTCCATCCTCGTTCAAAGTTTGGCCACGATGCTCGGGTTGGGCCTGGGAATTGACTACGCGCTCCTGATGGTCAGCCGCTTCCGTGAAGCAATCTCCGCTGGCAAAGATGGCCCGGCGGCTTCGGTCATCGCAGTGCGTCAGGCAGGCCGAACGCTGTTGATCTCGGCCTCCACCGTCGCCATCGGATTTGTAGCCCTGCTCACTGTGCCCATCACCGAAATACGCTCCATAGGCATTGCGGGAATCCTGGTGGCCTGCATGTGCGTCCTGCTGGCAAACACACTCGTACCCGCATTACTTTCGTTGCTGGGCAAGCGCATTGACCTGGGCCGTTTGCCCTTCACACCCAGCCTGGACGCAAATCGCGCCGCGCGTACAGGGAAACGCTGGAGGGCATGTGGCAAGGTGATCATCGCCCATCCCTGGCTTGCCATCCTGATAGCTGGTACGCCTTTGCTCCTGCTGGCCTGGCAAGCCACCAAACTCGATACCAGTCTCCCCAAGGGAGATTGGCTGCCGCAGACAGCGGAATCTGTGCACGCACTCCACAGCCTGGAACACATGGATCGGGCCGGCGTCGTTCAATCGTTGCGCGTAATTGTGGAGTTGCCGGTGGACTCCATTGCAGAATCCGATGCTGGGTGGACTGCGCTTGATCGCCTTTCGAAGCGGCTCGCGAGCGACCCCCGTTGTGCCCGTGTCATCTCTATCACAACCATTGCGGAGAGCAACCGTGCTAGCCTCGCCGAACTCTCGCGCGAGACGCGTCGAACTTTTTTGAGCAGTGACGGAAGGGCCGCACTCATTGAGGTGATGCCGGCGGCTTCAGAATCCTTGCGTGATCAAGTTGACCTTGTACGGGATATCCGCAAGATCGGGGCTCCGACCCTTACCGGGATGCCCGGCGCCACTCTACTGGTCGGGGGAATTCCCGCACTCAACGCCGATTATCAGGCCATCGTGGGTAATCACCTGGTGCCGGTTGCCACGCTTGTCATGGTCGGGACCCTGCTGGCGCTCTTGGCCGGTTTCCGTTCACTCTTTGCCGCCGTAAAGGCAATCGCCCTGAATATGATTTCAGTTGCGGCCTCCTTTGGAGCATTGGTTTTGGTTTTTCAAGATGGGCATGGAAGTCATTTGCTGGGAATTGCCAGTGGAACAGGCAGTGTTTTTCCGCTCGTCCCCATCGTCACCTTTGCCATCGTCTTCGGCCTCAGCATGGATTATGAAGTGTTTTTGGTGGCTCGGGTTCTTGAAGCGAGACGAAGCGGCCTGAGTGAAACGGATGCGATCGCGGAGGGATTGGCCAGAACGGCAGGCTTGATTACGAGCGCAGCCGCCATCATGATTGTGGTCTTCGCCGCATTTGCCTTCGGGAATTTTATGGTGGTCAAGATGATCGGGTTTACTTTGGCGATCGCTGTATTGATTGACGCGACACTGGTTCGAATTGTGATTGGCCCGGCGCTCCTGCGCATAGCAGGCGATTGGAACTGGTGGCCGGGCGGCCTGACAAAAACACGATAGTGCATGGAAGCAATCCCATGAATGTTCAACGATAGGGCGCACCCGCCGCCCAGGGGCAAAGCCCTCAACACCATTGAAACTATTGTGGTACGACTAAAGCCGCGCCCTTGCAAAACATGTCCATGAGACGCCTTCTCGTCTGATGCCAGCGCTTCCAATCAGCCAATGTGCTGCATGGCCCGGATCTGCCCCGGTCAAAGTGAAGCAATTCGAAAGTTGAACTTTGGCCGGTACCGACCTGGGAAGGCAGAGGGCTTGGCTGATGAAGAAGAGCAATTCAGTGTTAAGCGGATGATGGAAGTAGCCAAGCATTCAAGGCATGGGGAGCACATGGAGTCGATTTCACCCATGACGCGGAATTCAGAATCATAGACACTCCTTCATGAAGGTATTTCTGCCTGAGAATGCGGGGTCTGGCTATTCTGGGTTCAATGCCTTGCCCAGGATCGATGCCGGATGAAATTCGCCCTCTTCCCGGCGCCAAGCATCAACCTCATTTTCCTGCCTGCTAGAATTTCCCTCAGTACAATTTTCTTTGTCAGATGAGTTTGGTGCATGGCTCCTAAAACAGTTTTCATTACCGGCGCGTCGTCTGGAATTGGCCGCGCGACGGCGTTTTATTTTCAGCAACAGGGATGGCAGGTGGCGGCGACGATGCGCTCCCCAAGCGCAGGCCGGGAGTTGGCGGCGCTTGGCAATGTGCTGGTGAGCGCGCTGGATGTGACCGATGAGGAGTCGATTCAGGCTGCGGTGCGGGGCGTGGAAGAGCGATTTGGCGCGATTGATGTGCTGGTCAACAATGCGGGCCATGGAGTTTATGGGGTGCTGGAGGCGACGCCGGTCGAGAGCATCCGCCGCCAGTTTGAAACCAACGTTGTGGGGATGTTGGCAACCACCAGGGCGGTGTTGCCGGGAATGCGCAGGCGGCGCAGCGGCGTGGTGGTCAACATTTCCTCCATCATCGGCAGGCTGCCGTTCCCGTTCAGTAGCGCGTACTGTGGCAGCAAATTTGCGGTGGAGGGGTTGAGCGAGGCGCTTAGCCTGGAACTGGGCGCGATTGGCGTACGCGTGAAGATTGTTGAGCCCGGGATCATCTTCACAAATTTTGCAACGGCCATGGAGTTCCACAACACGGCCTCTTTGCAGGAGTATCAACCGCTGCTGGGGCGCTTCAATGGGAGGATTGGCGAGTTTTTGAAGGAAGGCGCAAAGCCCGAGTTGGTGGCGGAGGTGATATACCGGGCAGCCACCGATGGCAGCGACAAATTGCGATACCTCGCAGGGGACGATGCCCAACGCTGGCAGGCGGAGCGCGGCAGCATGAATGACGATGAATATTTCAGGTTGTTGCAAAAGCGCTATCAACCCGAATAAGGCTTGGCGCTGTGCAGGGCCGCCAAGTGAATCAGCTTTCAGGCTCCGTGTCCGGGGTGTATGCGCTGGCATGCACCAGGCGCGATGAAGCCGCATTCCGCTGGGCAAGTAGCCACATGAACGCGGCAATCGCAATACAAGCCGCCAGGCTGAGCGCCCCATCCGCCAGATACATTCCCGCCAGGCCGCGGCTGCCATAAACGCGCCCATCGAGCACGCCCATATAAAGGATGGGCAGTACGGTTGCGGAAGTGAGCAGGCTGAACTGCGTTGCGGCGAGAGGATTGTCTTTACCGATGGTTGCAAAGCAGATGGCAACGGCTGCGGTGAAGCTGAGCGCCTGGACGGAGTTTTCGCCGAGGAAGGCGACCGCAAAGGTCAACGGGGAATGTGGAAGCATCAGCAGCAGCAGGGTGAACGAACTGCCTGCGACCCCGATGAGCAGGTAGAGCGGCAGTGGCTTGATGCGCCGGGCAAGCATGGGCAGCAACAGGCAGGCCGCGGCGCCGGCCACGGCGAGCACGATGCCTCCCATGCGGCTGACAAAGGCTTCAGAGGCGTGAAAGTCCAGCGCCACGCCGCCGAGCTGGTTGCTGAGTGCAAAGGAGCCTGTGGGAGCGACAAAGAGCAAAAGGGCGAGCAGGACTTCCTGCCGTTTGAGCAGCGCGCCCAACTCCCGGAACAATTTGATGAATCCCGCCTGCAACTGGTGATGCATGGGGCCGGGCGCGCCAATGGTTTGCATATGCAGCATGGGGATCCAGGGAAAGATCGCAGCCGGCAGCATCACCAACACGCCAAGCAGGGGGGCGATGAGCATCAAAGGCAAGCGGTGAATGCCTTCAACTGCGAAGCCCGCCATCAAGCCGTTGCCGAGAAATACCGCGACCTGTGTCCATGCGCTGAGTTTTGCGCCGAGATGCTGGACGGAGTCGCCATCCTCCGCGGCAATCTCGGGCACCACGCTGGCGAGCCAGCCGCC
>JAJXXN010000124.1 GCA_021781075.1 Acidobacteriota bacterium
TATTGAACATCATCCCGCGCGTGGAGCTGGCCGGCACATGCACGGTGTTGTTCAGGAGCTTGATCCCGAGCACCGTCCCGAAATATGTGAAATCGCCATTCGCGAGGTTGGCCGTGCACCCTTCCACGCTGTTGTCGTGGTAATAATTCCTGCTCACGTTCATCACGCTCACGATGCCACGCACGCCGATGTTCGAATAGTTGCCTGTATAGGGTTTGCCTGTTGGCTTGAGCAGGTTCAACGCACCGCTGCTGGAATCGACAGAGGTCACCCAATTCAACTCACCGTCCCCATTCGATTCAACGCCCGGCCCGCCCAGGATGTAAATCAGGTCCCCGGCCTTGAAGTGGTTGGTATCGGAGCTGTTGCGCAGCGTGATCGACGACGCGCCCAGCGTGGGAATCGGGTTGGCAGGGAAGCCGCTGTTGTAATCAATCATCCCGTGTATGCCGTCCCCATAGTATCCGAAAGTGAACAATCCGGAGGCGGTGTTCGGGCTGGTATTCAGCACCGCACCGGGCGCGCACTGCACATGGATTCCATTGCCATTCAAAATGAAAAATCCCTTGTTGCCGTACCTCGGATTGGTCGGGTAGGGATCAAGTGAATTGAAATAGTAATTCCCCGCAGGAATGTAAACCGTGCCTCCGCCCGCCTCTTGCACCGCCGCAACCGCCCTGCGGATTGCGGGCGCGTCGTCCGTCCTCCCATCCCCCGCCGCGCCGTAGCTGCGCACATCGGCGTACAGTGGACGCTGCTGGCCCACGCTCAACGCGCTGGTTGAAAATACCAGCGCAATGCTCACTGCAAAATATATTGTTTTCATCCCCGGCCCCCTGAAAATTTTGCCGCTTCATCGCGCCAGCCGCATATTTTGAGTTATACCACCATCCGCGCATCCCATCCTTCGCACGCCAACCGCGGGTTTTTCATCCCATCCACAACAAAACCCGCGCCGCGCCTTTCTCCCTCTCAACCCGCTAAAATAACTTCATGGAACTCGTCCACATTGAACCGGCCCGCAAAGCCCCCGCGCCCAAGCCGGAGTGGCTCCGCGCCCGCGCCCCCATGGGCGAGAACTATCACGACCTCAAGCGCCTTGCCCGCTCGCTCAACCTGCACACCGTCTGCGAGAGCGCCCAATGCCCCAACATCGGCGAGTGCTGGAACCATAAAACCGCCACCTTCATGATGCTAGGAAACACCTGCACCCGCCGCTGCGGGTTTTGCGCCGTGCCCAAGGGACGGCCCGAGCCGATCGATTTTGACGAGCCGCGCCGCGTTGCCGATGCCGTTGTCGAACTCGGCCTCGAGCACGCCGTCATCACCAGCGTCAACCGCGACGACGACCTCACCGGCGGTGCCCGCGCCTTTGCCATGGTCATTGAGGAGGTCCGCCGCCGACGCCCCGAATGCCGCGTCGAGGTCCTCATCCCCGACTTCCAGGGCGACGAAGAATCCATCCGCATTGTCGTCGATGCCCGCCCCGCTATCCTCAACCACAACACCGAAACCGTCCCGCGCCTCTATCGCACAGTCCGCCCCGGCGCGCGCATTGAGCGTTCGCTGCGCCTGCTGCAGTACGCCAAGGAGATCAACCCAGCATGCATCACCAAATCCGGCGTGATGGTTGGACTGGGCGAAACCACCGAGGAACTCCATGAGACTTTTGTGGCCCTCGCCGCAGCCGGCTGTGACATTCTCACCATCGGCCAATACCTTCGCCCCTCGCGCGACCATCTGCCCATCGCGCGCCTTTACACGCCGCGCGAATTTGCCGAACTCAAGACCGCCGCACTTCAAATGGGCTTCCGCCATGTCGAATCAGGCCCGCTCGTCCGCTCCAGCTATCACGCCCACGAGCAGGCCCGCTCCACCGGGCTCGGCCTCGCCCCGGCAGTGCAGGGCTTGAATTGAGCCAGCGTGGCGCCGCGATGAGCCTGCCGCAAAATCCCGCACTGCAAGCAACCGGCACACGCTCCCTCCTGCCGCGGCCCCTGCAGTGGATCCATCTCAACAGCCTCGACGCGCCCATTGTCGCGGTTGTCTGGCTGCTTGCCTTCGCGCACGCCGCCGCAATTGCCCTTCCACACTGGATCCCCTTCGCCCTCGGCCTTGCCTGCTGGTCCTTCTATCTGCTCGATCGCCTTCTGGACGCGCGACGTTCCCTCCATTCTGCGAACTTTACCCGCTTGCGCGCCCGCCACATCCACCATTGGCGCTTTCGGCAAATTCTTTTTCCGCTCGCACTGGCCGCCCTCGCCGCCGCCGTATTCCTCGCGTTTGCGCAAATGCCGCGACCCGCCATTTTGCGCAATGGGGCGCTTACTGCCGTCACACTGCTCTATTTCTCCCGCGTCCACGGCGCCTCGCCTGCACAGCCCTCCACGTTCCGCTTCAAGGAGCTCTTCGTCGCCCTCATCTTCACCTCCGCCTGTGCCACGCCCATTCTCTCGCGCATGCAAGACCGTCTCATCTTTCTTCCCGTCTTTCTCGCCTACTCCGCGCTCGCATGGCTCAACTGCTGCCTAATCGAAGTATGGGAGCAGCCAATCGCAAGCGTTCTCAATCCCGCCCTGCGCATTGCCTCCGCCATAGCCTGCGCCCTGGTTCTCATGCTCGCGGGCATTCTTGCTCCCGCGCACCTGCGGCTCGCGCTGCTGTCCCTCTGCGCGCTCTCAAGCGCCGCGCTGCTCTTCCTGCTGGACCGCCTCCGCCACCGCTGCACCCCGCTCACCTTGCGCATCGCCGCGGACCTCGCCCTGCTCACGCCAGCGCTTTTGCTTCTTCCGGGATTCAACCCATGAGCGCAATCCCCAGCTTCGACCACCTCGCCGCCCCCTATCGCTGGATGGAGTACTTCACCTTTGGCCCGTTGCTCATGCGCACGCGCCTAGCCTTTCTCGAAGAGTTGAAAAATTCCCGCCGCACCCTTGTCCTCGGTGATGGCGACGGTCGCTTTACCCGCGCGTTGCTCAGCGCAAACCCCGCCCTCCACGTCGATGCCGTTGATTGCAGCCCGTCCATGCTGCGCGCGCTCGCAAGCCGCGCCGCCCCATTCAGTCGCCGCCTGCGTACCCACTGCGCCGACCTCCGCCAATGGCAGCCCGAAGCGCAAGGCTACGACCTCGTCATCACCCACTTCTTCCTGGACTGCCTCAATGGGGATGAACTCGCAGCGCTCGTCGCACGCATCCTGCCCGCCCTTGCTCCCCATGCGCGCTGGGTGGTTTCCGAATTTTCCATCCCCCCGCGCCCACGGATGCTTGCAGGGCTGGCCCGCCTCCTTGTCGCCGCTCTTTACTTCGCTTTCCGCATCCTCACCGGCCTTGCCGTGCGACAACTGCCCGATCACTCAAGCGCATTCCAGCGTGCCGGTTTCACCCGCCTCGGGCGTAAAAACTTCCTCGCCGGGGTTCTCATCGCCGAACTCTGGTCCGCGCCCCGCCTCGCCTGAGCCTGCCCGTGCGCCTCTGCCGCGTTACGTGCATTGCCTCACCATGCCGCTTGTCGCCCTTGTGCTAAGATTTCTTATTGCTCCAGGCCCGGTGCGCCGCCAAAACAGCGCCGGCACGGGTATTTTTTTAGTCGCTTATGAACCTCTACCTCATGCGTCACGCCAATGCCGGCATTTCCCGCGGCAACGTCGAACTCGATCAAAAACGCGCCCTCGTGGACGAAGGCAAACAGCAGTGCATGGTCATGGCCCAGGCCCTCGTTGCCCTCAAGGTCTCCATCGATGCCATCGTCGCCAGCCCCCTCAAGCGCTCCATGCAGACCGCGCAACTCGTCGCCACTGAAATGGGCCTGGAGACCCGTGTCGAAATCAATCCCGCCCTCGCGCCAGAGGGTTCCTACGCCGCATTCCAACAAATGCTCGGCGAGTATGAGGCGCGCGGCTGCGACGGCATCCTCGCCGTCGGCCACAACCCCAATCTCTTCCACTTCCTCGGCCGCATGATCACCGGCAACGGCGGCGCCGCAGTCCGCATCCGCAAGGGCTCCGTCATGCGCGTCGACCTCGAGCACCACCCGCCCATCCTGCGCTGGCTCATCGACCCGCGCACCGCGCGCCTGCTCCTCAATGCCACACGCCATGCCTAGCTTTCCTCGCTTGCTGCTATCCTTGAAGCAGCGCCTTGGCGCCTCACCATGACATCCGATTCAAAACGCGCCCTCTTCATTCCCTCTCGCCGGCTCGCATGGGCATTCATACTCGTTTTTTTCGCCCTCGTCTTCCTCACCGCGCTGCACACACCGGCGCTCCTCGACGATGCCGACGCCTCCCACGCGCAGGCCGCGCAGCACATCGCCGAATCCGGCGATTGGGTCACCCTCAAGGTCAACGGCATTCGCTATCTTGAAAAGGCGCCGCTCCCTTACTGGATCGTCGCCCTCCTCTACCGCTTCTTCGGTGAATCCGCCGCCACCACCCACCTGCCCAATGCGCTTGCCATTCTCGGCTGCGCATGGCTCGCATGGCTAGATCGGAA
>JAJXXN010000019.1 GCA_021781075.1 Acidobacteriota bacterium
TGGAATTGACGCTTGTGCCGCCGGCGACGGTGCCAATGTTGAGAGTGGAGCGTGGATCCGCCGGTAGTTCGATCGCGGCGATATGAGAGAGTGCGGAGACAAGGGCGAGGATGGGGTTTGGGCGTCCAAAGTCGGAAAAGCTGTGGCCACCGGGGCCGGTGACTTCAATGGCGAGGCGGCGGCTGCCGAGGGCCTGGGTCACGGCCTCCTCCGTGCCTGCGCCGTCGAGGACAATGTGGGCGGCGATGCGGGAGGCGAGTGGGTCGGAGTTATAGAGGTGGCGGACACCGCGGAGGTTTCCTTCTCCCTCTTCACCAACGTTTGCGAGGAAGAGGATGGGGGCTGGGACGTTGATGTTGGCTTCAACCAAAGCATGAGCAATCGCCAGCAAGCCTATGACTCCGGCGGCATTGTCGCTGGCCCCGGGGGCGCGCAAAATATCCCCGTCGAGCCGCGGCTGAATGGGCGTGGAGGCGGGGAAGACCGTGTCGAGGTGGGCGGAGAGAAGGACGACCGGGCCGGTGCTTTCTGGCGGCAGGTCGTGGGCCGGCCAGGTGGCGAAGACATTGCCTATCTCATCGGTGCGGATGTGGCTGAGGCCGGCGTAGCGGAAGCGTTCGGCAATCCAGGCCGAGCGGGCAGCTTCACCAAAGGGCGGCGCGGGGATTTTGACGAGTTCGAGTTGCGAGTCCATGAGCCTTGGCTGGTTTTGATGGAGCCAATGAAAAGCGGAATGCACGGGGCGCAGGGCTGCGATGGCGGTGACTTTGGCAAATACGGAGCTTTTCTTGATGTTGGCGGCAGCGGGTTCCTTCCCAGTGTAGAGGGGCAGGGCCACATCCATGCGCGAGGCGATGGCCGCGGCCTCTTCCGCGCGGAGCTTCAACAGGGATTTGGGAGTGAAGAACACAGTAACAGCCTAGCAGGTTGTTTTTCGCGGAGGGTCGAAGAGCAGGCTCAGGAGGCGGGCGGTTCCTCATCTGCGCCGTTGTATTCAACGGAGTGCAGAAAAAGTCCGGCGGCGGGGGCGGTGGGGCCGGCGGCGGGACGACTGAGTGAGGCCAGGATCCGCGGGATGTCGGCAGGCGCAATGTAACCGCGTGCGGCATCTAGCATGGTTCCAACAAGATTGCGGACCATGTGGTGTAGAAATCCGTTGCCGCGGACTCGATAGACAAGGATGCGGGCATCAGCCATGTCCCCGGTTTGGAAGCAGGGCGGGATGGATTGCGTGGCGGGCTCCTCAGTCCACTCGGAGGTAAAAATGGTGCGAATGGTGGAGCGGGTGAGCCGCTCGTGCTCGGGCAGGGACGGATTCAAGCCCTCTTCACGGCGTAGGGTGAGGTCTGGGTCTGAGGCGGCGAAACTGAGAAAGTCGTGGGTCCCAATAAACTGGCTGGCGGCTTCATTCAACTGCTTGAAGTTGAACGGCCATTTGCAGGCGTAGGCATAGGGGGCAAAAAAGGGAGGGCAAATGGCTCCCTGATAAACGCGATAAAGATAGGTTTTGGCCACCGCGGAGTGGCGCGCATGGAAGGTGCTTCGCACCGTTTTTGCCTCCAATATCCTGATCGAATTTGGAAGGGTGCGATTGAGGGCGAGACGAAGGTTATCACCCGGTATGGGCGCGGCGAGTGCAAAGCTGGCCACCTGGCCGAGGGCGTGGACGCCGGCGTCGGTCCTGCCTGAGCCTTGTGGAAGCGGGGATTCGCCGGTGATGCGCCCGATGGCGGATTGGAGTTCTCCCTGGATCGTGGGCTGGCCGGGTTGGATTTGCCAGCCCTTGAAGTGGGTGCCATCGTAGGCGATGGTGAGCATCCAATGGCGCGTGGTCGCGGGAGTGGAGGACACGTCATGGAGCGCGGGCGTGATCATGTGCATTATCAGATTACGCCCGGCAGCGTTTGGCGGGCGAGAGGCGGAATGATGAGGAGTGCTCGGATATACTGGGTGAGTTTGGGAACCAAATTGTTCCGCCTTGCGTACTGATGAGCGAGAGCAACAAAACCTGCGGAGGCCGTACCCCATCCCTTTGATTTTTTTGTACCGTGGATGCGGTTTTTGTCGTCCAACCAATTGGCGCCCCACAGCCTGAAACCTATCGCATAGCGTGGAGAGACGTAACATGCACCCTGAAAGCATTTTTGTGACTGGCCGGAATGAAAAACCGCAGCGTCTTCGCGGCGTGGCAGTGAGTTTTATGGGGCTATTGATGTTGTTGCCCCAGGGCGGATATGGCCAGCAGCAGGCGCCAAGCAAGCAGGCATCGGATTTGCCGCAGGAACCTGCGCCGACACCGACACAACCCTTCAACCTGCGCGCGACGCAGCGGGATTATTCCAAGCCCTTTGGCTCATGGTTGCGGAACCCGTTGGAGGTTTATCTGCCCACCAAGGTGCAAAAGGCGAACTTTGTCAACTCCCCCCGTCTTGACCAGATGGTGCGGGACGGCAAGATTTATTTGAGCCTTTCGGACGCGCTGGCCTTGGCGCTTGAGAACAACTACGATATCGCGGTATCGCGCTATTACATGGACCTGGCGGACCTGGACATTCTGCGCGCCAGGGCGGGCAGCGCATTATCCGGCTCCGGCGCAACGGTGAACACCAACACCCAGGGCGGTTACACATCGACCACGGGCACGGGCGGCGGGCCGGGCGGCGCGCCGGGCGCTGCGGCCTCAGGGTTTGGAGGGTTGACCGTGACTGCGAGCGGCGCGGGACCGACGCCAGCGCAGACGGATCCTGTGCTGACCGGGACAATTCAATTGGAACGGGCGAAGGCGCCGCAGGTGAATACCTTCTTCTCAGGCGGCTTGGCGAGCTTGACGACCAACACCGACCAATACAACTTCACGTATAACCAGCAATACGTCACGGGCACTTCGCTTTCGGTGGGCATCACCAACCAGCGCGTGACCACAGACAACCCCTTTCAGGATTACAGCCCCGCATTGACTTCCGTCTTCAAGGCAACTGTGACCCAGCACCTGTTGCAGGGCGCAGGCATCTGGGTGAACAAGCGGTTTGTCTACCAGGCGCTGAACAACCGCAAGATCACGGATTCGGCCTTCCGGCAACAGTTGCTCTATACGATGAACCAGGTGGAGAACATCTACTGGGGCCTGGTGAATGCGTATGAGGATGTCAAGGCCAAGGAGCGCGCGCTGGCGCAGAGCAGCCAATTGGCCGCGGACAACCGTAAACAGCTTGAGATCGGGACGATGGCGCCACTCGACGTGGTGAATGCGGATTCGACCGTGGCCAGCGACAAGCAGGCGCTGATCAGCTCCCAGAGCACGTTGAATTACCAGCAGCAGATCATGAAGCAGGCGATCGCGCGCAATTTGAATGACCCGGCTCTGATTGCCGCGGCCATCATACCCACCGACCGCGTGAGCACCGAGGAGCTGGCCGAAGAGAAGCAGACGTTGGATGAACTGGCGGTCAGGGCCTTCACCGCCAGCCCGACCATTGAGCAGGCGCAGTTGAATTTGAAGAATGCGGAGATCACCCTGAAGGGCGCAAAGAATGGCTTGTTGCCGATTGTGGATGCATACGGCTTCTACGGCGCCACGGGCTTGGGCGGAACGCAAAACCCCAACGCGCTGAATTTCGCAACCGGCACCACCTACCCGCCAGGGACATTCCCCAACGTCGGCTATGGCTCAGTGGTGCAGAATCTCTTCAACAGCACGGGGCCGGACAAGGGGGTTGGATTCAACATCACCATTCCCCTGCGCAACCGCGCCGCACAGGCACAGCAGGCGCAGGCGCTGATTGAGTACCGGCAGGATGAGTTGAAGCTGGAGCAGTTGTACACACAGACGCGCATCAATGTGGTGAATGCGCAGTTTGCGCTGACCAATGACCGGGCCCAGGTGCAGGCGGCCCAAGCGGCAAGGGATTTTGACCAGCAAAGTTATGACGATGAAGTAAAGAAGCTGAAGCTTGGCGCCTCAACAACACAAAATGTGCTCATGCAGGAGCGCACCCTTGCGCAGGCGGAGAACGCGTTGTTGCAGGCGCAGGCAACCTATGCCAAGGACCGCGCGGGGCTCTATCAGATACTCGGCGAGACGCTGGACAAGTACGGCATCAACCTGGTGGATTCCGCGGCCGGGGTGGTGAATACGAACCCGGTGATACCCGGGGTGCAACAGGCGCCGAAGGAAGGGAAGTAGGGGCAGGTTTGCGGGAGTTGAAGCAAGAGGCCCGGCAGATGCCGGGCCTTCTTGTTTGTGCGAATATGTTCGCGCTCTACCTTTCAGCCAGTTGGTCGAGGAGGTCAAAGAACTCGGGGAAGCTGATGGCCGCCACCTCGGCGCCCTCGATGAGGGTCTGGCTGGACGCGCGCAGGCCGGCAACACTGAAGGCCATGGCAATTCGGTGGTCATGCGCTGAATCAATGGTCGCGCCGTGAAGCTGCTGATTGCCCGGAACGTCAAGCCCGTCCTCAAACTCCGTCACTTCTGCGCCCATGGC
>JAJXXN010000346.1:0-2067 GCA_021781075.1 Acidobacteriota bacterium
AGAATGTGAACCGCGAGCGCGGGAAGAGCCATTACGGCATCGGGCGCACCTTCCGGGTCTTTTTTGACCTGCTCACCATCCGTTTTTTGATCAAGTACCTTGGCCGCCCGTTGCACTTCTTCGGCACATTCGGCGCGCTGGGCATTGTGATTGGCTCGATGATGAGCCTGGGATTGTTCATCCTCAAGCTCATCAACTGGAAGATAAACATCATGGACGCGCACGGGCCCATGTTGGTGATGGCGGCGGTGCTGATAGTGGCTGGCATCCAGTTGCTGGCGATTGGCCTTTTGGGCGAGTTGCAGGTGCGGCACTACTACACCACTGAACACCGCGTTCCCTACGCCATTGAGCGGCTGGTGCGCCTGCGCAGCCCGGAGATGCCGGGGATGCTCTCGGAAAATTGATTCCGTGCCACCGCGCCGAATGCAACGCTCCTCGCCCATTGGGCTTGGGGCGTTGTTGCATATGCGGGTAAATTCAATCAGAGCCGCACCAGGCTGTTTCCAGGAGAATCAAGCATGCGCATTTTCCGGGTTGTTTCACTCGTGTTGTTCCTTGCCATTGCCTCGGCCTCGGTCAATGCCCAACCGCAATCCCCCGCCTTTGACCGCCTCCAGCATCTCCGCCACGGCATCAATGCCTCCGAATGGTTTGCCCAGCACCCGGCTGATTACTCCGCCGCGCGCACAAACCGTTACATGGACGACGGCGATATTGCCCTGATGGCAAAACTGGGATTTGACAACGTGCGGTTGAGCATTGACCCGGTGCCACTGGAAGCCCAACCGCTCAATGCCGAGGGCTTCAATGCGGATTTTCTCACTCGTCTCGACCATGCCGTTGATACAGTGCTTGCCGATGGCATGGCAATTCAAATTGACATCCACCCCCAGTCCGCCTACAAACATGAGCTTCGCTCGGACGATCTGGCCGTGGCGCGCTTCTTGAATCTATGGGGCAGGCTGGCCGCGCATTACGCCAATCGCGACCCCGCGCGGACATTCTTTGAAGTGATGAACGAGCCCGAGCTCAACGACCGCGCGCGGTGGAACACGATTGAGGCCAAGGCCGTGGAGACGATCCGCAACTCCGCGCCGCATAACACCATCATCGTCTCGGGCGCGAACTGGTCTTCGATCCCGGATCTATTGGCGATGGGGGTTTTCCACGATAAAAACCTCATCTACAACTTCCACTTTTACGACCCGCACATCTTCACGCATCAGGGAGCCACTTGGGGAACTCCCTGGTGGCGCTACACGCACGACATGCCCTACCCGCCGACGGAGGAGTCGATGAGCCGGTCGCTTGCGGAATTGCCGGATGCGCCAACGCGTTTTGAGGTGGAGAGCTACTGGATGGACCACTGGGACGCGCGCCACATCCGCATGATGATGGACGCGGCTGCGGAGTGGGGCAAGGCGAACAATGTGCCGCTCCTGTGCAATGAATTCGGCGCGTTCCGCCAGCATATGGATGCGGACTCGCGCGCGCGCTGGATCCACGACGTGCGCGCGGCGCTCGAGGCCGATGGCATCGGCTGGACGATGTGGGATTATCGCGGCGGCTTTGGGGTCGTCTTCAAACAGGACGGACAGCCTGCCAAGGTTGACCCCGGCGTGCTTGCAGCTCTGGGACTCTAATTCATCACAGCGCCCGTTTCACTATTGGACTAGAATACCGCGTGGATTGCAATTCCCACTCAATTGCAATCCTAGTCCGGGGCAATATTGCCCAAGCCAAGGAGGAAATTCTCAATGAAACGTACGTTGGTTTTCCTTATGCTCGCCTGTTTTGCGCTGCCCGCCTTGTCTTCGACACACAAATACCAATACACCCAACCCTGCAAAACACTTTGGCTTGCCGTGAAAGATACACTCCGCAACTCGGGAAAATATGGCATCCTCTCAATCAGCGATTCCGAGATGACGGCTTCTTACTTTATCGGTGGAAACCTGACAGGCAGACGAAGCAATACGGCCATTTTGAACAGCTCAAAAGATGGAGCAGGCTGTGAATTGCAGATTCAAACAATTTATTCAGGACTTTTCAATAAGGATGAGT
>JAJXXN010000346.1:2077-4450 GCA_021781075.1 Acidobacteriota bacterium
AAAAAGCGTGTGGATGACTCGCTGGACAAGTTGAAAAATGAGCCTGCGCCGGCGCCCGCAGAGCAACCGGCCGCGCCTGCCACGCAGGCCGAGGCCGCGGTTTCAGTCAATTCAACCCCCACGGGGGCTGATATTGAAATCGACGGCTCTTTTGTCGGCAATACCCCTTCAAAAGTCACCCTCACTCCGGGCACTCACACTGTGGTTGTAAAAAAGTCCGGCTTCAACGACTGGTCCAAAACACTGAAGGTGGCCGGCGGCACAATCACGCTCAGCGCAGAACTTGAGCAAGTTAAATAAGCGAACTTAGCCAGGAAATTCTGCGCCTCTGGATTTTTGTTTGGCAGGTTCAGGATGAGTGCCGGAGCGGTACCTTCACCTGCTCCACAATCTCAAGCCCGAAGCCCTCCAGCGCGGGAATGTGCATTGGCGTATTCGACAGCAGGCGGATGCGTTTGATCCCGAGGTCGGAGAGGATTTGCCCACCGATGCCGATGGCGCGGATGATGCGCGTGTGCCGGTCTTCTGTGCCTTCGAGGGCGCGGAGTTCCTTGTGCAGCAAAAGACGTGGGGAGGTGGCGGTGGCCAGTGTTCCGGCGGAATTGAAGGCGCTTCCCTTTTCCGCGTGCTCCTCAATCTCGAAGCCGCGCGAGGTGGAGTGGAGGTAGAGGACCGCGCCGCAGCCTTCGGCGGCAATCATGCGCATGGATTCGTCGAGAATTTCGCGGCAGTTGCAGTCGGCGGCGAAGAGGTCACCGGCGGTGCAGCGGGTGTGGACGCGGACAAGCACCGGATGCTGGCAATGCTGGCCGTCGGGCCGCTGCTCGCCGAGCATCGCCGGGCAATGCTCGCAGAGTTCGCCTTTGACCAGGGCGATGTGCGATTCGCCTCCGTTGACGGCGCTTTCATAGGCGATCATGCGGAAACTGCCGTGGCGCGTGTTGATGATGCTTTCGCCCACGCGATGGATGTGCCGCTCGTTCCTCATGCGGTGGCGAATCAGCTCGGCAACGGTGAGGATGCGGAGGTTGTGCTCGGTGCAGAAGGGGATGAGGTCGGGTACACGGGCCATGTGGCCGTCGTCGCGCATGATCTCGCAGATGACGCCGGCTGGGGTGAGGCCGGCCATGCGGGCGAGGTCCACCGAGGCTTCGGTTTGCCCGGCGCGGACAAGGACGCCGCCGTTGCGCGCGCGGAGGGGGAAGATGTGGCCGGGGCGGGCGAGGTCGGCGGCGGTGGAGTTGCGCGCAATGGCGGTTTGGATGGTGTGGGAGCGGTCGGCGGCACTGATGCCGGTGGTGACCCCCTCGCGGGCCTCAATGGTCTCGGTGAAGGCGGTGCCGAAGCGCGAGGTGTTGTCCTGCGTCATGGGGAAGAGGCGGAGGTAATCTGCGCGCTCCTCGGTGAGGGTGAGGCAGATGAGGCCGCGGCCGAAGCGGGCCATGAAGTTGATGGCCTCGGGGGTGACGAACTCGGCGGCCATGGTGAGGTCGCCCTCGTTTTCGCGATCCTCGTCGTCGACGACGACAATCATGCGGCCAGCGCGGATTTCGTCGAGCGCGCCGGGGACATCAATGAAGGGCGGTGCGAAACTACGGTTTGTGACCTGCTCGGCATGCGTTTCGGGCATGAAAGTATTGTCGCGCATTGCGGGGGTTACGGCAAAATTCCGGGGGAGTGAGCGGGCCGGAATCCATGTGGTGAAAAAGGAAAACGCCACCCGTTAAAGCAGGTGGCGTGCAGTGTGAAGGAGAAGCAGGGATGCTTACAGGGTCGATTCAATCTCGAATCCCCAGGCCTCGAGGAGGGCTTCAGGGATGTACTTCGAGTTCTTGTTGCGACGAGCCCATTCGCGAAGGCGGGTGGAGCGGATGTACTGGTCGGGCGTGAGTTTGAACTCGACTACGATCTGTTCGAATGAGGTCACAGTGGGAACCACCGGCCCGATCGGTTCCGGCTTGCCCCAGTTGGGATTACCACGACGCTTTGCCATTGAAATTGAGTGTCCTTCGAGAGCGGATTTGGGGTGAATGACAACTGCTTGCGGGCTATAAACTGACCCGAATGAATCCTACTTACACTTCCATTTTAAGGAGATTTTGATTTAAAATCAACAGTTTTTTGTAGTGAACAGGTTGCAATTTGCTCTGCCAAAGGGTGGTCTTTGCAGCTAAGGTGTTTATTATAAATAGTTTAAATTGGAGAAGAAATGTTTAAATTACGCAGGTCAGAGCTCAGTGAAAGGCCAATGGTCAAGTTGATCTGCCGCAGGGTAAAACAGGCCGAGGCGTATGGAAACGGCTGCTCCCTTCAATGAGCGGAGGAATCGGCCATAGAGTTCGAGTTGCCGAGAATAAAGCCTGCGGAGGTCTT
>JAJXXN010000213.1 GCA_021781075.1 Acidobacteriota bacterium
CCGGAGGCGATCATCGGTGAAATTGACCGCGGGTTTTATGTCACCAGCCTGATGGGCTTTGGCGTGAACATGGTGACGGGCGATTATTCCCGCGGCGCGAGCGGCTTGTGGATTGAAAAGGGCGAGTACACCCACGCGGTCGAAGAGGTCACCATTGCCGGCAATCTGGCCTCAATGCTAAAAAACATCAGCGCCATCGGCAATGATTTGGTCTTCCGCTCGGCGGTAGCGGCACCGACATTGCGCATTGATGGAATGACGATCGCGGGGGAATGACGATTGCCGTTGAATCAGTTAGGATGGGCAGCGTGAGGGCCGGATTTCAATCCCGCGGGTTCAGCGCGGCGGAAGCCAGGTTGCATCCATCGCTCTGGCGCGAAGTGCCGGCGCGCGCGGCGGCCTTTGCGCTTTACGCGGAAGACACAAACGCCGAGCCGTACGTTGGCCGCACACCGAATTTGCGCGCACGCTTGCGGCGATTGCTGGAGCCGAGCGAGAAACACCCGCGCCGATTGCATTTGGCCAACCTGGTGCGGCGGGTGGAGTGGCGCGAGACGGGCTCGGAGTTTGAGGCACTGCTGGCCCAGTTCAACCTGCTGGTTGAGTTATATGCGGCGCGGGGGCGTGCGGAAGAGGCGCTGCGGCGAATGCATTTGCGCGCGCCGGCGTATTTGAGATATTTGGGTTCAAACCCGCATCCGCGTTTGACCGTCACCACGCGTCCCAGCCGCCGCGAAGCCCAGTGGGCCTTTGGGCCCTTTGCCTCTGGCGCCGCCGCCGAGCGGTACATGGATGAAGTGCTGAAATTATTTCTTCTTCGGCGGTGCGTGGAGGATTTGGAGTGTTCGCCCGCTCACCCCGGCTGCGCCTATGGCGAGATGAAGATGTGCCTGGCGCCGTGCCAGATGGCCTGCACGCCGGAGCGGTATGCCGAGGAATCCGCGGCGGTGGTGCGGTTTATTGGGACGCGCGGGGAGAGCAAGCTGGCGGAGTTGCGCGTGGCGCGCGATGTGGCTTCGGCAAATCTGGAATTTGAGCGCGCGGCGGAGATACACGGTCAGATTGAGAAGGTGGAGGCAGTGGCGGCGCTTGCGCCGGAGTTGGTGCGGCCACTGCACCAGACGCGCGCGCTCCTTCTGCAATCCGCGCCAGAACATAAGGAGGCCGCCGCACCCGAGGTGAATCTTTTTATGTTTGAGGATGGCCATTTCAGCGGGCCGGTTGAGTTTTCGACCCTGGGGATGCGGTTGCAGAATGAGCACTCGGGTTCGTCGTCACTCTTTGCCCAGCCGGTGATGATGGCCCCAGTGCCGGAGCGCGATGAGGCGATAAAAATGCCTGGAACCGCGCAGGCAAGCCGCGATGAGCTTGTGGCGCGTTTTGAGGCGGCCTTGGTGGAATTGCAGGCCGACAGCACTGTACAAAACACGCAGTTGCAACAGGGCCACCTTGCGCTTTTGAAGCGATGGTATTATCGCCCGTCAACAAAGCGCGAGGGGGAAATCTTTTTCCCTGATGAAAAAGGCGCGTGGCCCGTGAAGGCTGTTTTACGCGGCATTGGAAGGGTGGCGGCAAATCAACTGGCCAGTGTCGCCAAAGAAACATCCGCTTGAATCTGCGCGGTCTATGACATGCCAATCCGGTTGGCTGATAAACTAGCTTAGCGTATGGTTGAGATTCTGCCTTCCATTCTATCGGCCGACTTTGCCCACCTGGGCGAGGCCGTTGCCGCGGTCGAACGCGGTGGCGCGACGGTCATCCACGTCGATGTGATGGACGGTCATTTTGTCCCCAACATCACCATTGGGCCGCCGGTGGTCAAGAGCCTGCGCAAGGCGACGAAACTGCCGCTCGACTGCCATTTGATGATTGAAAGACCCGACGAGTTCATTCCCGCATTTGCCGAGGCGGGGGCGGATTGGGTGAGCGTGCACGTTGAAGCCTGCCGTCATTTGCACCGCACGCTCGAATTGATTGCGCAGAAGGGGATGAAGCCGGGCGTGGTGATCAACCCCGCAACCCCGGTGGAATCAACGCTTGAGATATTGCCGATGGTCCACCATGTGCTGGTGATGAGCGTAAACCCCGGCTTTGGTGGGCAAAAGTTCATTCCCTTCTCCCTCGAAAAAATCAGAAAACTGGTGAATTTGCGCCAGGAGATGGGGTTGCAATTTAGAATTGAAGTGGACGGCGGGGTGGCCCAAGAGACCATTGCGCAGATTGTCCATTCAGGCGCGGAGCTCTTGGTTGCCGGCAATGCCATCTATGGCGCGGGAGACCCGGAGCGGAATATGCGCGAATTGTTGGCCAGGGCGCAAAGAGCGGCCAACGCGCAGATTACACCGCAGTAAGGCCCGGGTTCTGAAACTTGATTTTGGGAAAAATGAAATTATCAGGCGGCGGAAGCAGGACGCGCCGCCGGTTGTATGAGGGACTATGAATCGTTTGCTGTTGAAGTCGGTTGCCGCGTTGGTGGCGGGTGTGCTGGTGGTTGGCTCGGCCTGTGCCAAGGAAAAGCCGAAGAAGCACAAGAAGAATGAGGACCTGAGCGCCAATCCGCTGGCCAATGCGAACTCGAAGCAGCCCGACAAGGAGCTCTTTGACAAGGCGATGGTGGCGCTGAAAAAGGGCCGCTTTGACGTGGCACGGCTGGACCTGCAGACACTCTTGAACACCTATCCCAACTCCGAGTACCAGATGCGCGCCAAGCTGGCGGTTGGCGACACCTGGTTCAAGGAGGGTGGCACGGCCGCGTTGGCGCAGGCCGAGGCGGAATACAAGGACTTTGAGACCTTCTTTCCGAACGCCCCCGAGGCCGCCGAGGCGCAGATGAAGGTGGCTGATATTTACTTCCAGCAAATGGAGAAGCCGGACCGCGACTACACCAACGTGATGCGCGCCGAGCAGGAGTACCGGATGATGATCAACCAGTACCCGGATTCGGGGCTGGTGCCGCGCGCCCGTCAGCGCCTGCGCGAAGTGCAGGAAGTGATGGCGGAGCGCGAAGCGGAAATCGGCTTCTTCTATCAGAGCCGTGAAAACTGGTCCGCGACCCTTGCCCGCCTGAAGACCGTGGCGGAAACCTATCCGCTTTACTCGAAGAGCGACCAGGTGTGGTTGGCGATTGGCGACTCGTATGCAGGCGAGGCCCACGCGGTGTCGATGGCGCAGAACCTGCCCGGGGCGGTGCGTGAGCGCCTGCGCTCGGTTTATATGGACCGCGCTGCCGAGGCCTATGACGAGGTGATCACACGTTACCCGATGGCGCCCCACGTTGAGGATGCGCGCGACCGTTTGATCCAGATGAATCGACCGGTTCCCGAGCCGACCGAGGCGGCTGTCAAGGAGAATGAAGCCGAAGTCAACAGCATGAAGCCGGTGCGCATCACGCAGAAGGCCTTCGGACTCATCAAGCATGGCCCGGAAATTGGACAAGCAGCCCATGTTGGCGAACCGACGATGGATCCCCCCAAGCGCATCACCGCGCCGGAGATTACCAAGGAAAATGTGGCCATCTTCGACGCAGCCCTGCATAGCAACGGAGGAGCGCAGCCGACGGCCACCAAGCCGACAGCAGCCAACGAGCCGCCACGCAGCGACCAGCCATCCGCGGCGCCGCTGCAATTTGAAAATGTTGAGGGTACCGGCAACGGCGTGGGAGTCAGCATTGTGAGCGCGCCCTCAGGCAGCGCAACCACCACCACGGGGACTCAAGGCACAACCCAGCCCGCCGCCAACAGCAATGTGGTGAAGCCCGTAGGCCCGAGCAACACGGTTGAGCCCAAGGCAGAAGCCCCGGCCGCGGCGCCGGAGCAGGTCAACGAGGTGAAGCCGCAGGCCACGCCTGTAAGCGCCGAAACCAAGAAACAAAAGGCGCCCAAGGCGGATTTGAGCGATGAATCGAGCTCGAAGAAGAAAAAGAAGAAGGGCCTGCACAAGCTCAACCCGTTCTAGATTTTGCAAGATGTATGCGGAAAAGGCCGCCGCCAAGGCGGCCTTTTCCGCATCGGCTGGACTTGGTTCTGTTGTTTGCAGGCGCTCCCGGAATCATCCTTTAGATACATGGAATACGAGGAGGGAGTCATGCCGGGACTTGTGACGACTGTAACCCGCAAGCTCGATGATCAGTTGGAGGATCTGCGCATTAAGGTTCTGCACCGCACTCGCGCCGCGGCTTTTTCTAGCCGGTAAAGCATACGAACAATACTGGCGGAGGGGCGGCACAAGGAACAATATGCTGGCCGACTTTTTCATCGGCGCTCACGCGCTTGTTCTCGGCTGCCCTTTGCCCACGCGAGATACGCGCCGCTATTCAACTTAGTTTCCACGTTTGCAATTGATCACGCCCTGAAGATTATTAAAACGATCTGTTTCATTTATGCATTGTTAATGCTTCGCAAGGGAACGCCCTGCTGAAAGCATCGATTGCTTAAATTTACCAGATCGGAA
>JAJXXN010000218.1 GCA_021781075.1 Acidobacteriota bacterium
GCAGGAAGCGCTTGAGCTTCGTCTTGAAGTCCGTGCTGAACGGGTCGCTCAAGGAGGTGCTCCATGTCCCGGTGCGACAGTGCGGCGCACGCGGGACGGAAATGAGGCCGGCGGGACTCGAATCCGCCGACCTGAAAATTTGTTCAGTTTCTAGGTTGGGATCTTCAATTTTCATTATCATAATATAAGCTCGTTTTGGTAAATTTCAAATAATTATTACCAAAGAAATGAAATTCTCAATGGCGTGCATCATTCAACCGTCCTCATACGTCGAAAGAGAATATAGAGGCGCCCCGAAGGCGGATGACGCCTGAAGCCAGGTTGGCTGGGAAGGAGGTTGCCAATTGATTTTGATTTGCAAGCAACTGATGCACTGTGCACGGATGACGGCAACGAAGGGCCGGCCTCCGTTCGAGTGACATCTGGAGCGTCCTTGGAGCCGCCTTCAAGGACAGCGCACCGCATGAGCAATTGATGGATCGCCGCGGGCGGTCCGGAAAGCGAGGCGGTTATCGAATTATCCGGTTGCAGTAACAGCCGCGGGCAGAATGGGAATAACACGCCCATCTGCCTGCGGCTGTTTGATTTCCCCGGTTGATTATTCCGCCCTCCCTCAGAGTGCCTTGAGCCAAACCGCTTCGGCGGCAGGCGCGCCGAGGATTGCCTTCCCGGCCGGTGTTTCAATCGCGACGGTCTGGTCATAATTCTTGCGTGTCACGCGCAGCTTGCGGCGCGGGTTGATTCCGGCTTCATGCAGGTAGTGCAGCAGCTTGGTGTCGCGCTCCTGCAGGCTCACCACCGTGTAGCTCGAGCCCTCCTCGGCATCGCTCAGCCGCACCTCGCCGCGCTTCTGTTTTTTCTTTGGGCTCTCCGGCAATACGGAGTTTCCATGCGGGCACATCCCCTCGCCGCCAAGCTTTTTCAGCAGCCGCGCCTCAAAGGCCGGTGTCACGGCGTGCTCCAGCCGTTCGGCCTCCTCATGGATCAGGTGCCACTCCATTCCGAAAATTTCACTCAGCATGCGTTCAATCAGGTGATGGCGCAGCGCGGTCTTGTACGCCATCTCGCGCCCCTTCTCTGTCAACCTCACTATTCCGTCGGCGCCGGCGACAACATACTCATCGCGTTTCAAACGCTTCAGCGCCATGGTCACCGCAGGCGCCGAGACCTCAAGCCAGTGAGCCAGCTTCGCCGGGATCACAGCGTGTCCCTCGGCTTCGGCCTCAAGGATCGCCTTCAGGTAATTTTCTTTCGAAACATGCAGTGCGTCTTTCATTGCTTTCTACAATGTATATCGCGGGCAACCGCCTTGTCCCTCCGCCGCGCCAGGGCAAAAATAGGAACGGCGCGTTTGTACTCGCGTCGTCCACGGGGCCGCACTGTATTCGACGACAATCTCCTCAACCAGTCCGTGCCTTCCTCAACGGGAAGCGGTCTGCAGGCTGGCCTCGTTCAGGTGGGTGTAAAGGCCGTAATCTATCGTCAGCACCGCGGTGCCACCGATTCGGACTTTCGATTCGCTGTGGTTTGAGGCGGGTAGCCAGAATTCGCCGACCTTCGAATAGGTGTGGTGAATCTGCGCTTGCGAGATCCAAAAGCTGGGATTTTTTGCCGGTTCCGCATCGATCCTCATTACCGCGTAATCCGTGGCGTCCACCCAAATTTTCCCGCGGTAAAGATATTTGCTCGCTGTGAGCGGCTCAACATTGAGGATGTAAGCGGGGCGCCCATTGAGGTTGTCGTAGCCGGCGAGGGAGAAGTTGTAGTTTTCGCGGGTCAGGGCGTAGGAGCGCTGCTCGCGGCCGGCCTCGGTTTCGCCTTCGACTAGTTTGCGCAGCACATGCTCGCAAACATATTTGGAGCCGGATTCGGCGAGGATGCGGAATTTCTTTGTGGCGGGCGCATCGTAGTCGAGTTGCACATCGATGGCGGCGGTGACATCTTTTGGGAAGCCGGTGTACGCCACCAAATAATGGCGCAGCGATGTGTAATGCCGGAGGTCGTTCGCCCGCAATTGGTTCTTCTGCTCCATGCGGTCGACGATCTGCGCGGCTGTGGGCGCGGATTGCGCCGCGGCCAAGGACGTGGCGGCCAGCAGGGCGGATGCGAGCAACAACGTTTTCATGAGCCCATCTTGCGATGGATGGGATGAGAGAATGATGAATAACCGCTGAATTTTTGATGCGATTCATGAAAATAACCAAGCAGTAAACAGAAAAACACCCGCTGCCAGCGCGGGTGTTTGCATCTGTCCTGTGGAGGGTTTACTTCACCTTCACATCCGGCTCTACGCTCAAGCCGGGCCGAAGTTTGTGGTCCGGGTCCTCGCCCTTCAGGTCGGTGAAGTCAATGCGAACCGGCACGCGTTGCACCACCTTCACGTAGTTGCCGGTGGCGTTCTCGGGCGGGAAGAGCGAGAGCATGGAGCCGGTCGCGCCCCCAATCTGCTTCACCCTGCCGTGGTAGGTCTTGCCGGTGGAATCCACCTTGATTTCCGCTTCCTGACCTTCCTGCATGTGGCGCAGTTGCGTCTCCTTGAAGTTGGCCGTCACCCACAGGTCATCGAGCTCAACCAGCGTGATCAGGTCCTGGCCGGCGGCCACATTCTGGTTGATCTCCACACCCTTGCGGCTGATGATGCCGTCGGCCGGCGCGACAATTTTTGTATAACTCAGCTTGAGCTGCGCCTCGTCCAACTGTGCGCGCGCCTGCTCCACCATTGCCTGCGCCTGCCGCGCGCGGGCGTTCGTCGCCGCAACCTGCTCGGGCCCGGTCTCGGCGCTCTTCAACTGCGCCTCGCCCTGTTGCTCACGGTCGTGGGCCACGCGCACGGCTTCCGTGGCCGCCTTTTCGCCCGCCTGCGCATCCTCCAACTCGGCGCGTGCGGCGTCCGCCGCAGCCACCGCCGCGTCAAACTGCTGCTTGCTGATTACATCCTTCTCAATGAGCGGCTTGTAGCGGGCAAGGTCGGCTTGGGCCTTGATGTTGCCCGCCTCCGCCTTCCGCACACGGGCTTTCGCGCTGGCCAACTGCTGCTCCGCCTGCAAAACGCCCGCGCGTGTCCCATTCAGGTTAGCATCGGCCGCCGTCAACGTCGTTCCCGTGTTTACCGTGGTGATTGGCACATTGGCCTTTGCCGCCGCGGCATTGGCCAACGCCGCGTCCAATTCCGCCTGCGCATTCTCCACCGCCACCTCATAATCGCGCGGGTCAAGCTGGGCGATGAGGTCTCCCTTGCGCACAAACTGGTTCTCCTCCACCGCAACCTGCAGCACCGTGCCGGGGACGCGCGCGCTCACCTGCATCAAATGGCCGTCCACTGCGGCATCGTCCGTGTCCTCGTAAAAGGTTGTATGCCACCAGTAGCCGAGGGCAATGAGCGCGACCAAGGCCACCACCGCGCCACCAATGATCTTGCGGCGGTGTGACGGCTCCTCGGGCATTTCATCCGGCTCGCCGTGTTGTAAATTTTTTTCGTCCTGCCCGTTCGTCTCTGCCACTTTACTTTCCTCCCAGGTACTGTTTGTAGTTCTCCGCGTCGCCCAGCGCACGCGCCAGGCTCAGTCGCGCCATGTTGTACTGGTATTCGCCCAGCACCAATTGCGCGTTGGCCTGCGCGTCGGCAGCCAGCGCGTCGGTCACGCCCAGGTTGTCGCCCACCCCGCTCTTATAACGCAGTCGCGCCTCATCGAGCGCCTCGCCAGTGAGTTCCACATTGCTGCGCGCCACCTCCACCTGTTTGCGCGCGGTTTTCAGGTCGAGCAGCGCGTCACGCACATCGGCGTCGATCTGCGCATTCCTGTCGCTCAACTCGGCGCGCAGGCTCTCCAACTGCGCCGCAGTGTAAAGGCTGTCGCCGCGGAACTGCGCCTCTTTGAACACAGAGATCGAAATCGTGCCCACGGCGTCGCCCGTCCCGTGCGAGTGGCGCACGTTCACGCCAATGTCCCCATAGTCGGCGTCGGCCTTGAGCGTAGGCAGCCGTTCCGCCGTTGCCGCCTTGTGCTCCTCTGTCGCGCCCGCGGCCTCTTCCTTCAGGCTGGCCAGGTCGGCGCGGCTTTCTTTTGCGTGGGCAATGGCCGCATCGCTCCCCGCGCCCTCCACGCTCAACTCATCCAGCCCGGTAAAGTCGTTGGCGTCGGCCAGCGTGTACTGCTGGTCCAGCGGCAGGCCGATGACTCGCGCCAAGGAGAGCCTGTCCTTCTCAAGCGCATTCTGCACCGCAATCAACTGTTGCTGCTCGCGTTGGTATGCAACCCGCGCGCGCAACTCGTCGAGCTTGGGGGAGGTTCCCGCCTCATGGGCGGCGATCGCGTCGTCCAGCGCGCCCTTGGCCGCCTTCAATTCCGCTTCCACGCTGGCAACCCGCGCTGCGTCGGCCACGGCCAGAAAGTAGGCGGTTCCGACCGGCAAAATCACCATTTGCCGTTCGTCTT
>JAJXXN010000083.1 GCA_021781075.1 Acidobacteriota bacterium
TAGTCAATCGACTGCAAGCAACGCTACTGGCAGCGGCCACTTTGGCGCTGGTTGCGCTGTCGATTGGCAATTTTTTGCAAGAGCGCCATTTTCAGCAGCCAACGGATGGAGTTTGGTGGATAGAGACGCCAGGTGGTTTGTTGGCCGAACGGGTGAGTTCCGATACACCGGGCAGGCGCGCAGGTATTCAAGTCGACGATCTGCTGACCGCAGTGGGCGACAGGCCAGTGCACAATGTGGCGGAACTGGAGCGCGCGCTTTACTTGACAGGCACCTATGGCAAGGCCGAGTACGCAATCACACGTGATAATTTGCCGCTCGAAAATCCCGTTGAAGTGATTTTGGAGCCACCAGACCGAAGCATGGCCAACATATTCCGCCTGATTGGACTGGTGTACCTGGCCATTGGAATTTATATTTTGCTGCGGCGTTGGACAGCGCCACGGGCCACGCATTTTTATCTGTTCTGCCTGGTCTCATTCGCGCTGAATGCCCTCAAGTACACCGGCAGGCTGGATGCGCTGGATTGGACGACGTATGCGGCCAACATAGCCGCTGAGGCGTTGCAGCCGGCGCTGTTTTTACATTTTGCGTTGAGCTTCCCCGAGGAGCGGATTGGCGCCAGGCGCCGCCGGTGGTTGATGCCGCTGGTCTATTTGCCCGCACTGATCATGATTGGCCTTTGGGTGGTGGCCATTTTCGGGTGGCAGGCCACGGAGTTGTTGAAGCATCATCTGGAGCAGGCCAGCACGGCCTACGACGCGGTCTATTATCTGCTGGCCGCGGCATTGTTTGTCTACAACACGCGACGCGCCAGCAATCCTTTGGAGCGCCAGCAGTTGAAGTGGCTCACACGCGGGACGTTGCTGGCGATTTTGCCTTTTACCGTCTTTTACGCGGTTCCCTTTTTGCTGGACTTCGAAGTGCCGGTGGTGCTCACCCGCGTCGCCGGATTGACGCTGGTGATTTTGCCCCTGACCTTCAGTTGGGCGATTGTGCGCTACCGGCTGATGGACACGGACTTGATTTTCAAACGCGGCGTGGCATACACGCTGGCCAGTACGCTGATTGTAGGCTCTTACTTTGGCATCATCGCGCTGGTGGCGCTGATGGTTCACCTGCGGCTGCCGGAGACGGTGAAGGAATGGGGACTGGTCATCACCATCCTGCTGACGGCACAGCTTTTTGACCCATTGAAGCGTCGTATTCAGGGCTGGCTGGACCGGGTCTTTGACAGGCATCGCTATGACTACCGCAAGGCGCTGGTGGAGTTTGGCCGCGGACTGGGCACGGAGACAAATTTAAGCGCGCTGCTGAACTCGATTGTGGAGCGGCTGCCGAGCACTCTGCTGGTGGAGCGGGTTGCGGTCTTTATGCGCGAGGGCGCAAGCATGCGCATGGCCGCCTCACATGGGTTTGCGCCGAATTTTGAATCCAGGCCGCTGGACCTTGGCTTTTTGAATTTTGACACCGACCTGAAGCACACACACATTTTTCTTGAGAACACGCAGCAGGCACTGCACTTGACGCCCGGCGGGCAGGCGAGCGCGGCGGCGCTGGACCTGAACTATTACCTGCCCTGCCGCATACAGGACGGCAAGGAATCGCACACCATCGCCGTGATTGGCCTGGGGCGGACGATTGGCGGCGATTTTCTTTCGAGCGAGGACGTGGAGCTGCTGGAATCGCTGGCCGGTTACATTGGCATCGCCATCCAGAACGCCAGCCTGTATGCGCAACTGGAGCGGCAAATCCGCGAGTTTGAGGAACTCAAGGAGTTCAACGAAAATATTGTTGAATCCATCAACGTGGGCATTTTGGCCGTTGACCTTGAAGACCGCATCGAGAGCTGGAATGCGCAGATGGAGGCAATGTACGCGCTGAGCCGCGCCGAGGCAATCGGCCAGCGGCTGGCCGATGTCTTCCCGGAGAGCCTGAGCGCGGAGCTGGAAAAGTTCCGCGGCGACTCGGGCGTGCACCACCTGTACAAATTCCGCCTGACCACGCGCGCCGGGGAGCAGCGGACGACCAACATTGCCGTCGCGCCGCTTTTGTCGCGCGAATTTGTGCCGGTGGGCCGCATTCTGCTCGTGGATGACATCACGGAGCGGGTTTCACTTGAGGCGCAGCTCGCACAGGCCGACAAGCTCAGTTCCATCGGCCTTCTGGCCGCCGGGGTGGCGCATGAAATCAACACGCCGCTTGCGGTAATCAGCAGCCATGCGCAGATGCTGTCGAAACATATGCGCGGCGATGAACGCCTCAGCCCACTGCTGGAGAAGATTACGCAGCAGAGTTTCCGCGCCGCTGAAATTGCCAACGGCCTGTTGAATTTTTCACGCACCTCGACGACCATGTTCCGGGAAATCGACCTCAACCAGGTGATTCGTGACACGATCTCACTGGTGGAGCACCAAATGAAGACGGCGCAGATCAAGCTGGAGGTTGAACTGGCCGCCGATCTGCCGGCGATCAGCGGCAACGCGGGCAAGCTGCAACAGGTATTTTTGAACCTGCTTTTAAATGCCAAGGATGCGATGGTGGGCGGTGGCAGCCTGCGCGTCAAAACACAAGCCAACGGCCACGTGGAGGCAATTGTCTCCGATACCGGCTCCGGCATTGCGCCTGAGCACCTGAAACGCATCTATGATCCCTTCTTCACCACCAAATCCAATCCGCGACCGGGTGACCGGCGCGGTACTGGCCTCGGCCTGGCTGTCAGTTACGGCATCATCCAGGAGCATGCGGGCAAAATTGAGGTTTCAAGCGCAGTGGGTGAAGGAACAACATTCCACGTTGAGTTCCCCTTGTTAAGGAAGACAGTACATGCCTGAGGAAGTGCTTACACAGGGCCCAGCCCTGAACGAAAAGGAAACGAGCAGCGGCTCGATCCTGGTGATCGACGATGAAGTCTCAATCCGCGAATCCCTGGAAACCCTGCTCGGGCTGGAAGGCTACAGTGTCCGCATGGCGCTGGATGGCGAGGAGGGCCTGCGCACACTGGACCAGGATAATTTTGATCTGGTGTTGCTCGACCTTGCGCTTCCCGGACAAAGCGGGATGGAGATTCTGCCGCAGATTCGAGAGCGTTACCCGGAGTTGCCGGTCATCATGATCACCGCCTATGGCACGGTGCACAACGTGGTTGAGGCGATCCGCGCCGGCGCCGAAAATTTTGTGCAAAAGCCGTGGGACAACGAGAAGCTGCTGGCTGATATCCGCAGTGCCATCGCCCGCCATCGCGCGGAAGAGGAGAACCTGCAACTGAAGCGCGCCATGAAGGAGCGCTACAGCTACGCCAACATTGTGGGCAAAAGCGAGCCGATGTTGCGCATTTTTGACCTTGTGGCGCAAGTCGCGCCCAGCCGCTCCACCATCTTGATCCAGGGCGAGAGCGGGACGGGAAAGGAACTCATCGCCAAGGCCATCCACGCGAATTCGCCACGCAAGGACAAGGCCTTTGTCCCGGTCAACACCGGGGCCATGCCGGCGGAGCTTCTTGAGTCCACGCTCTTCGGCCACATCAAAGGCGCCTTCACGTCGGCGATTGCGTCGAAAAAGGGGCTTTTTGAGGTCGCCAACAACGGCACACTTTTCCTCGACGAGATCGCGACCATGAGCATGGACACGCAATCCAAGATCCTGCGCGTCCTGCAGGACAAGCGTTTTATGCATCTTGGCGGCGTGCAAGAGTTGCAGGTGGATGTGCGCATTATTGCCGCCACCAATGTGGACCTGCGCCAGGCGGTGCGCGAGGGAAAATTCCGGGAAGACCTTTTTTACCGCCTGAATGTGATTACCATCGACCTGCCGCCACTGCGCGCGCGGCGCGAGGACATCCCCCTGCTTGCGCAGCATTTTTTGGAGCGCTTCGCCAAGGAGAACGAGTTGCCCCCGCGCAAGCTCTCCGCGGATGCCATGCGCGCAATTGTGGATTATGACTGGCCGGGCAATGTACGGGAACTGGAGAACTGCATTGAGCGCGGGGTGGTGCTCTCCTCCGGCCCGTTGATCGGCTCCGAACTCCTGCCCGGCCACATCACCGGCCGCAGTTTCCAGGATGCGCTGCTTGCGCACAACCCGAACGCCTCCTTGTTCGACATTATTGAGGACATTGAGAGGCGCATCATCGTGGAAAAGCTGGAGCGTTGCGGATGGAACCAAACCGACGCCGCCGAGCAGTTCCGCATTCCACTCTCGACACTGAATCAAAAGATCAAGCGGCTGAACATTGAAATCAAAAAGCGTGGACGCGAGTAAGGTCAGCCTTTCAATGCCGCGGTTTGCCGCTCGCTTTGCTGATCGGCCAGTTTATTCAGCCAACCATACAGGCCGGCGCCCACGTGCGCGGCAGTACGGGCGAGGACTAGAAGGTCTGAGGCTAGCGTGGCATGCTGCTGGTAATACCCTGAGAGTCGAAGCTTACGCGGCATCATCACGGCATGAAAGTATTCCGCCGGATTGGCAATCTGCGCCAACAACGCAGCCTCGTCCGCATAGCGCAGTGTGGCCGGGTCTGTGAGGCCAGGGCGGGCTGCATAAAGCCGTCGATAGTGTTGTTCATATTGCCGGGCCAATGCGCAAATCACAGGGCGCGGTCCCACCAGGCTCATCTCACCGCGCAGCACGTTCCACAATTGCGGCAGCTCGTCGATGTGGAGCCTGCGCAACACGGCCCCGGTGCGGGTTATACGCGGGTCATTGCCGAAGGTGATGGCTGTGCCGCTTTGGCCGAAGGCCATGGTGCGCAATTTGTGGATGCGGAATGGACGAAAACCCCGCCCCATCCTCGGCTGTGAAAAGAATACCGGCCCCTCGGAATCCAATTGGATGAGAAGAACGGCAATTAGCAGCACGGGGGCGGCGAAAAACAGAAGGATGAAGGTGAAAATCAAGTCCATGGCGCGCTTGGGCACAAGTAATCTCCACACAGCGATCAGAAGTGGATTTCACTTTTGAAATCGCACGGCTGGAGTACTGCCCGGATCCGCTGGCCTCGTTCACTCAGGGCCTGGTCGGGATGCTTGAGCACTCACATGCCACAACGTAGAGGGACTAATTTTCCACAATCTAAGGAAAAACCATCAGAATAGAAAAGTCAATGGTTTAGAGAAGATTTTTGCATTTTTTCCACAGCTCTGCCTGCAGGTTGCAGCAAGCGAATTTGCTTGAATTTGCATTCCAGCTTCAGACAAGGCAGGATGAAACAAGGAGGCCGATTGAAAACGAAGCTTTCTTGCCTGCTTTTTGGCGCATTGATTTTCTTTTTTTCCCTACAGCGGTCACACGCCCAAGGCAACTACGAAATTCAGGTGTACGGATCCGAGACTGAACCACCCAAAAGCCTGATGGTTGAGTTGCACTCAAATTTCACAGCCGACGGGCAGCGGTTGATCATCAACGGTGTAACTCCGACTTATCGCGCCGAGCATGAGACTGTTGAGTTGACCGAAGGCGTGAACAATTGGTCGGAGGTTGGATTTTATTTTTTTAATGACATTCAGGAGGAGACAGGAGCGCAGTGGGTTGGCTCACACATCCGCCCCCGCGTGCGCGCGCCGGACAACTGGCACTGGCCGGTGGGAGCCAGTCTGTCCGCCGAGATAGGCTACCAGAGGGCATTGTTTTACCAGGACACCTGGACGTTGGAACTGCGTCCGATTATCGACAGGCAGACCACACACTGGTATTGGGCCATCAACCCTGCGCTGGACCGCACCTTTCATGGGCCGGATGTTAAGTTGGGGCTGGATTTTTCGCCGGCCGCAAAGCTGAGTTACAGCTTTACGCCGAAGGTTGCAGGAGGAATTGAATATTACGCTGATTATGGGCGCATCACGGACATAGCCAGCCTGCATGACCAGCAGCAGCAGATTTTCCTGGCGACCGACCTGGACCTGGATCCCAAGTGGGAGGTCAACTTTGGAGTGGGCATCGGGCCGACTGCGGCGACCGACCATTGGATAATCAAGGGAATTTTAGGCCGGCACTTTGACTGGGGCCACAGGAAAAAGTAGGACGCGGAAATTGAAAGCCCCGTGGATATGATCCACGGGGCTTTGTTTTGGCGCAAATCAGTTACTTGATCTTGGCGAAGATGGTGGCGAGGGTGAAGAGCGTCAGCGACTCAATGAAGGCCAGACCCAGAATGAGGAAGAGCATGATGCCGGCGCGGGCGCCGGGGTTGCGGGCAAGCGACTCGGCAGCCGAGGCGGTTGCCTTGCCCTGGCCGAGGCCGCAAAGACCAGCGGCAATCGCCATGCCAAGGCCAATGCCGATGGGCGCGAGGTCAACGGCCGTTGAACCACCCTCGGCAAAGACCGGGACGGCGCAGAAAAGAATGGCCAAGGCCATCAGAACCATTTGCAGTTTACGCATAGTAACTCCTGCTTCCAAAAATTGTCCGCCAGTGGGTGGTTGAGGCTCACCGTGCTGGCCCCCTCACACTCGCGGCTCTTTCCGTTGCCCCGGAGCGGAAGCTCACCCCGGCGGAATCTGAATGACTGCCCCTGCTGAATGTTGTCAGCGCGGGTAAATCCTAGTGCTCGTGCTGCGTGGCCATGGCAAGGTAGATCATGGTCAACACCATAAAGAGAAATGCCTGCACCAGCGATACAAAGACGTGCAACCCGAGGAAGACAACGGGCAACGCGATGGGAAAGATTGAGAAGAAGACCATGGTCACCAGGTCCCCGGCAAACATGTTGGCCCAGAGACGGACGCTGAGCGAAAGCAGGCGGGCGGCGTGCGAGATGAGCTCAACGGGGAAAAGCAACCAGCTGATCCACCAGACGGGACCGGCAAAGTGCTTGATGTAGCCGATGACACCCTGCTCCTTGAACCCATAGAAGTTGTAATAGACGAAAGTGGCGATGGCAAGGCCCAGCGGCACGACACCGGCCTTGGTTGGCGCTTCAATGCCGGGAACAAGCCCGATGAGATTGCAGACCAGGATGAAGAGAAAGATGCAGGTGACAAAGGCCTGGAAGCGCTCGAAACCATGGCCAATGATCTGCTCGGATTGTCCGCCGATCCCCTCATGGATCATCTCGGCGACCTGCTGCATGGAGCCGGGTTTTTCGACGGAGAGATTCATGCGCACCACGGCGAAGAAAACAATCAGGCCGAGCGCGATGAAAATCTCGACCGTGTAGTTGTCGCTGATGGGTGCCGTGGGGTTGGCCGGATGAATGCCGATGAGCGCTAGAAGCGCGTCAATGGAGCCGGCAAACAGATGATTGAGCAGGCGGGTGATGGCGAAGGATTCCGGCATGGAATGCTGTGCTCTTTCTACAGTTCGAGAGGTCGGTTCGGTCTCAATTGCGCAAAAGCCGCAAAGCCTGCCAGGCGAGCAGAATGACTGCCAGGGCCAGACCCGCCAGAAGCGCAAAAATTGAGCCTTCTATCCACTTCAGGCTACCATAAATTGCCGCGGCAAAGAAGAGCAGGCGGAGGAAGAAAAAAGCGACGACGAGGCTCGCGCCGCTGCCGGTTCTTTTCTGGTCCTGATGGTCCATCAAAAGGCGCATCAGCCGCAGCCACTCATAGATGCTGGCGGCGCTGATTGAGCCACCCACGGCAAACATTGCCGCATTGCGCCAGTTGGTGCTGAGCCAGATTGCGGTCGCGCCCAAAAGCGTGGTGAGGAGGGTCCAACGCATGGTTGCGGCAAGGGTTGCGCGCGCCGCTTCATCGCTCAGAAGTGCGAGCGGGTGGAGCGAAGGCTGCGGTTCGCCGGTGCCGGGCAATTGTTCCTCGGGCATATGAGTTGATTTTACTTCCCTGCCTTGTCGGTATTATTCAGGGATTGCCATGCGAGGCGGACCACGTAAAGCATGCCCAGGATTCCGCCAACGAAAAGGCCGGCCAAGGCCATCCAGTTCTGATGCAAACGACCGTCGAGCCAACCGCCGAAAAACCACCCCGCGAGGGTGGAGCTTGGCAGAAGTACTGCGATTTGAAAAAGCTTCTCCGCTTCAAGAATGGTGTCTACAGCGCCGGGGCCTTTCTTTTCGCTGGGGCGATTCGGATTGGGGCGGACAAAGGCCATGGTTTGATTTATACAGCCTACGGCCAGTGTGGCAAAACAGATCTTCAAGAAGCGATTGAAAGATATACTGGTCAATGAAGTACGACGAGGAACCACCGTGTTTGAATCGGAGTTTGAAAAAAATCTTTTTGCGCTGAGAAAAGAGAAGCTGGCCGAGATTGAGAAGCTGGGCCAGGCGGCGTACCCGAACCAGTACAAGGCAACGCACACCATTGGCGAGATTCGTTCTGGCTGGAATGAAACGGCGGCCGAGGCACTGGAAGCGGAGCGGACAACGGTTGCGATTGCCGGGCGCATCATGGCGATCCGCGCGCAGGGCAAGGCCGGCTTTGCGACCCTGCAGCAGGGCGGCGAACGGGTGCAGATTTATGTGCGCCAGGACGCGGTGGGCGAGCAGGGCTTTGCGCTCTACAAACTGCTCGACCTCGGCGACCACATCGGCGCGACCGGCTATTTATTCCGCACACGGACCGGCGAACTGACCATTCATGTGGAGACAATTACCTTCCTCGCCAAGGCAATGCTCGCCATGCCGGAGAAGTTCCACGGCCTGGCCGACATGGAGCTGCGCTACCGGCAGCGCTATGTTGACCTGTTTGCCAATATTGAGAGCCGCGAAGTATTTGTGAAGCGCGCGAAGGTTTTGCAGGCGCTGCGCAAGTTTTTTGACGAGCGCGGCTACCTGGAGGTGGAAACGCCCATGATGCAGCCACTGGCCGGCGGGGCGGCGGCGCGGCCCTTCAAGACGCACCACAACGCGCTCGACATGGACCTGTACCTGCGCATTGCGCCCGAGCTTTATTTGAAGCGCCTGGTGGTGGGCGGGCTCGACCGCGTCTATGAGATCAACCGCAACTTCCGCAATGAGGGCGTGAGCACACAACACAATCCCGAGTTCACCATGCTGGAGTTTTACCAGGCCTATGCCAATTACCACGACCTGATGCAGCTGACCGAAGAGTTGATTATGTATGTGGCGCGGCAGGTGAATGGAACGACGGTGGTGGAGTTCAACGGGCGCACGCTTGATTTGGCCAAGTGGCAGCGGCTGACCATGCGCGAGGCCATCCGGCACTATTGGCCTGCCGAGGCCGGCGGCAAGCCGACCATGCAGGTGCTCGACGACGCCGTAAAGCTGCAAAAGCAGTTGCACTCGGCCGTGGAGGCGCTGGAAGCAGCCTATGGCGCGGTGAAAGATGCGGATGATGAGCGTCATGCCAGATTGAAGACGTTGCTCGCAGCCGTCAATGAGGTGTACTACGAATCACTGAAGAATGCACCGCTCGGCAAAATGGTTTATCACCTGTTTGAGGCGATGGTTGAACCGAATTTGTTTGACCCGACGATCATCTACGAATACCCAACCGAAGTCTCGCCTCTCTCGAAAGCCAAGCCCGACGACCCGGCGCATGTGGAGCGCTTTGAGTTTTTCATCGGCGGATTTGAGATTGGCAACGCCTTCAGCGAGTTGAACGACCCGGAGGAGCAGAAGAAGCGCTTTGAGGACCAGTTGGCGCAGCGCGCCAGCGGCGACGACGAGGCGCACCAGATGGACGAGGATTACGTGCGCGCACTGGCCTACGGCCTGCCACCGACCGGCGGCGAGGGCATTGGCGTCGACCGCCTTACCATGCTTCTCACCGGCTGCCGCTCGATCCGCGATGTGATTTTGTTCCCGCTGATGAGAGGAAAGAGCGCCGAGTGAGGATTCTTTTCATTGGAGACATTTTCGGCAGCGCGGGGCGCAGGATTGTCCGCGAGCATTTCCACCACATCGTGGAGGCAAACCAGGTGGAACTGGTGATTGCCAATGCGGAGAATGCCGCCGGGGGATTTGGCTTGACCCCATCGCTGGCCGACGAGTTTTTTGAGATGGGCGTGGATGTGATGACCACCGGCAACCATGTCTGGGACAAGCGTGAGTTGGTTGAGTATTTCAAGGGTGGCGAGCGCGGCGCGCGGGTCCTGCGCCCAGTGAATATGCAGCCTGGCTTGCCGGGGACGGGCGTTTACGAGGGCTGCACGAAATCCGGGGTTGACTACGCAGTGGTGAGCCTGATGGGGCGCGTCTTCATGAATGGGACCAATGACCCCTTTCACGCCATCAATGAAACGCTGGCCGGGATCAAGGCACGCGTGGTGGTGGTTGATTTTCACGCCGAGGCTACCAGCGAGAAAGTGGCCATGGGCTGGCATCTGGATGGTCGGGTGACCGCGGTGCTGGGCACGCATACGCATGTGCCGACGGCCGATGAGCGCGTGCTGCCGGGCGGGACGGCTTACATCACCGATGTGGGCATGAGCGGCCCGTATGACAGCGTGATTGGCGTGGAAAAGGAACTTGTGCTCAACCGTTTTCTAACCGGGATGCCGGGGAAGTTCGAGGCGGCGAAGGGCAATCCTAAAATGTGCGCGGTGTTAATCGACTGCGAAGTGGGATTGGGCCGAGCGAATAATATTCAACGGCTGATGCTGGGCGAATAAACATATTGCGCGCGCCTGATGCTCATTTTCCCCATTCAACATCAGGCCGAAGACACAAGGCGAGTCACCGGGAAACAAGATAACCCTGTCACGCCTGAATAATCATATTAGTTTCTAATTTTATTTTCATGAGATAGAATTCGCCTACGGGTTGAGCGCTCAAATTTACATCGACTTCTCGCCCATTTCAAAGTGGAGGATGTGTCATGCGTATTCCGCTGCAGGGTCTGAGGATCCTCGTATTCCCGCTATTCTCTGTCATCGTGGCTTTCGGAGTATTTTCCGGCTGTGAAGCGGCGAACCCGCCCGGGTCATTAACCGCGCAAGGCACCTGGCAATGCAACGCCGGGGTAAGTTGCCAGAATGTTTACGACATGAAACTTCAGGGCGGTCAAGATGTCACGTTTACAGTGAATAATCTGACTGGTGAATCCGTGGCGCAGATTGCCCTTTATGGCCCTGGCGTCGCTTTGGGTGGCTTCAATCTTATCAATAACACAACCAAAGAAACGCTCTGCGGATACACGGGAAGTTGCGCAACGGCGGTCGCGCAAAAACAGACGGTTCACATCACCCAGAGTGGCACATACCGATTTGCCATCACCCGTAACTGGGGCGACAGTTGTGGCGGCAGCGGCACTTATGGTTATGATGTGAATACTCAACATGGTGGCATTTTGCCCACCCAGACGGTAACCAACACGGCGACACAGGCCACTGGGACTTCCTGCCCGTAGCAACTTCGGTTTCCTTTACAAAGCCAGGGGGCATCCCCTGGCTTTGTTTTTTTATTTCAAGTCGGTTATCTGTTGTGTCTGCTTCAAAGGCTTCAGAAGCAACGCCTTGTGGTGGACGGCCTTGAGCAGCCTGCCTTTGGTATTGAAGACCATCGTCCACTCCATGGGCGCGGGCAGCGCGGCCATATCAACGAAAATGATTTTTTCCGAGCCGTCTTTCTCCATCAGCAGTGTTGCCGGGCGGGCCTCGGGGAGTTGCTCCGAGTGCGTGTCGGCGGCGATGAGTTCTGCTTTGGGGCGCGCTCCAGCCATGGAGGCGTAACAAAGGCCCAGCGTGAGCCAGTCAACCGGCGCGGTTGCTTTCTCCTCGGCAAAAATACGATTGAAAACCGAAAGGGTGACGGCATTGACCGGCGCGGGTGAGAAGAGCGAATAACCGCGTTTTTCAACAGGGATGATGCGGATGCGACTGGCAGGGTCGCGTGGAATGATGGCGGTGAAGACGCTGACATCGCCCTTGTCACGGTTGCGCGTGAACTGCACGATGAGGTGATGGGGCAGCACGGGGCAGACGGCCTGCTGCATCTGCCAGGGATTGCCGGGTGCGGCGTCGAAGTCCAGGTCGTCAAAGTGGGCGCGCTCGGCTATGGTTCCTTCCGCATTGAGGACAAGGTCGCGGTCCGCCGGGGTCATTTCGGCTTCGGTACGGTACTCAAGGGCGTTCGTGCGCGCAGTCTCCGAACCCGAGGGGAAAACCAGCTTATGAGCCTGGTTGTCCTTGTGGGCGGGAAATGGATGGGGGATGAAATTCAATGTGTGCACCGAAGTGTTGTGCGGCGCGGAGGGCTGAGCGGCGGGCTGCTGCTGGTCGCCGGTTTGCGCGGCAACGCCTGTGCCGACAAGGGCAAGCAGGAGCAGCGTAAATTGAGAGATTGAAATCCTCATCGAATCCCAGAGTAACACCGGTGGTGAGAAGTTGCAGCGTGGCCAAAGGAAAAGGCAGCCTTTTGAGTGGCTGCCTTTTTTGAACCATCCCGTGTTGGTGATGATTTACTGGTGCGCCGCACCTGGCTTGTGGCCTGGAGCCGGGTGATGGACCGGCTTCTTGGGAGCGGGAATCATTTCACCATCGCGCAGAACAATGAGGACGGACGCCGGGGTTGTATCAGTGGCCGCTACCTGTGTGTAGGAATCGTAAGTCCCGGCTAGTTCAGCCACCGGCTCCTTCGGCGTGGAAATGCCGAAAATATCGCCCGGATTGGGGATTTCCTTGTCGGCCAGCGGCTTTTTGAGGTTGACGACAAAATCAGCAGTTTTGGATTGCTTGGCATCGTCTGTAACAGCCACTTTGATAACGCTCGCTGTGGCTTCGACAACAACGCCCGGGACTGGAGTCTGCTGATCCTTCATCACCGCCCAGATCTTGTCACGGTCTTCTTGCGAGCCGACGGTAAGAATGGTTTCTTTATCAGCAAGCGCGATGGTCTTGAGATCTGTGGTGTTCGTGATCATGTCATGAACAATTTCGGCCGGGCTCTTGGCTTTGGTGATTTGCAGGGTTCCCGGCGGGAACATGGTCTTGGCGGCCTGTAGCTTGAGATCATTCAATCCTGTCACATCACCGTGGTACTTCTTGTACCAGTAGTCCAGTGGCTGCTCAATCTTGGGCTTGTAATTGGCCGGGGCAAAGTTCCACACACGCGCATAGAACCAGCATGCTTTGACCAGGTCACGCTGGTCTTTTGCCTTCATGTCGGCATAAGCGCCAGCCAAGGTGAGCATGTCCATGAGGACACTGTTGGTCTGGTCGGCCGGGGTGAGTTGAAGCTCGGTGTTGAACTCCGCGATGGCGGTCTTGTAATCCTGCTTTACGTTCAGCGCATCGAGGGCGAGAGCAGAGTGGAAGAGTGGGTAAACCGCGCCCGTCTGCTGCTTCCATTCGTCATCTTTCATGGATGCAGGCTTCTTGGCGTTCAGGCCCTTTTGCGCATAAGCGGCAGCGTCATCCCATTTCTTCTCGTTCTTGAGGACAAAAACAGCAATGTAATAAGCCTTGAGATTGTCTGGATCGAGCTGCAACATGCGGGTGGCGGCATCAAGGGACTTGTCGGCGTTGCCCGTCTGTTGGTAGGTATCAATGAGATTGTCGAGGACAATCTTCTTGACCACGCTCTGGGGATAGGTTGTGAGGAAATTCTCAAGGGCAGCGGCCTTGGCGTTCGGGTCGCTCTGCGTGGTTGCATTGGTGAAGGCGTTGTACTCCGCCTGGTCCTTGATCGAGATGCTGTCCTGGGCCTTTGCGGGCATGATTTGCGAACCGAACAGGCTCAAACCGGCAATTGCCAAAGCGCATGCGATAATCGACTTCTTCATTCAGTACTCCTGAAAGTTTCGGGATGGAAAAAAGTTCATTGGCATCGGCTGAGAGCATGAACCCACCTGACCAATGAGTCAAACTTGTGCTTTGACGTATGGGAATCAGTAAGGGTGGTTTGTTGGCTCCAGAGCAAACGCTGAACATGATTATAGAAAGAGCCCTGCCCCCTGACAAGCAAGAAGGTCAATACTTTTATGAAAAATATCTGGATTGGGTAAAAAGGCTGGTTTCCGGGCTTGAATGCGTGTTGTAGGTGAAATTGACTTAAACATCGGAAACAGCGAGCAGTTTGAGCAATTCGCTTTGCTCCGCCAGGAAAGCGTCATGGCCATGGCTGCTAGGCATCTCTTTGTAAGTGAGGTCTGCGCCAGCAGCTTGAATTGTCATGGCAAAGTTGCGAACAATCTCTGGGGGGAAAAGCAGGTCAGAGGTGATTCCGATGACGGTCAGACGCGCGCGAATGCGGCTGAAAGCATCTCTGGCGGAGGAATATCCGCGCAGAGGATCCCAGGTGTCCATGAGACGGAGGATTGCCAGATAGGAGTTGGCATCGAAGCGATGAATGAAACGCTGGCCCTGTTCGTCGAGATAGCCTGCAATATCAAAACGTCCGCCGGTCAATCCACCGCCGTCAAAGTCAAGCGCCCAGGGGTCCTCGCCATTTCGGTTTGGCTTGCGGCCAAAGCGCTCGTCAAAGAGAATAGGGGACTTGTAACTGAGCATGGCGATTTGGCGCGCGAGCGCCAGGCCTTGCTCGGGCTGTGCCAGGTTGGGATAGCGTCCGCCGCGCCAAGCCGGGTCCTGCTGAATGGCCTGCCTTTGCAGATGATTGAGCGCCAGCCCCATGGCAGGCAGTGGCGCCACGCCAACGATGATGGCGCGCTCCACGCGCTCGGGATATTGCATGGCCCACTCGAGGGCCTGCATGCCGCCAATGGAACCGCCCAGCACCAGGCGCAGTTTCTGGATGCCAAGCGAGGTGAGCAGTTGGGCCTGCGCGTGGACGTTGTCACGAACGGAAACCAGGGGAAAATCCGGCCCGTAGAATTTTCCGGTTTCAGGGTCGAGCGATGCCGGGCCGGTTGAACCATAGCAGGAGCCAAGCAGATTGATGCAAATGACGCAATCGCGATCAAGCGAGAGAAGCGCGCCGGGAGCGAAGAGTTCAGGCCACCACGTGCCCACCTGCGCCGAGCCGCTGAGCGCGTGGCAAACAAGCACCGCGTTGTCGCGGACCGCATTCAACCGCCCGTAGACGGCGTAATGCAAAGTCGGCTGGGCGAGTGTGCGTCCACACTCAAGCGGCAGATGCCCGTCAAGCACGAAATCCCCCTCATAAGTGGGGGCAGGACCAACGGCGGGGAGTTTGGTCTGCTCCCCGCCGCCGGCCGGCTTGTCAGCCTTCGTCTCTTCAATCTCCATCGTCAAGCTCATTTTGTCACCAAATTGCCTTGTTGGTGAAGAGGGAGCTTTCCGTTGGCGCTCTGGATGGCGCGGTCGAGGTCGGCGAGGATGTCGCGAATATCCTCGATGCCGATGGAGAGCCGCACCAGTTCCGGCGTGACACCGGTGCTCTTCTGCTCCTCCGCGGAGAGTTGCTGGTGGGTGGTGGATGCGGGGTGGATCACCAGTGACTTGGCATCACCGATGTTGGCAACCAGGGAAAAGAGTTCCAGTGAATCGATGAACTTCTTTCCCGCCTCGTAACCACCCTTGATGCCGAAGGTGAGCAGGGCGCTTTGTCCCTTGGGCAAATATTTTTTCGCGCGTTCGTGGTAAGGGCTTGAGGAGAGGCCGGGGTAGTTGACCCACTCGACGCCGGGGTGCGCCGCAAGGTGCTGTGCCACGGCGAGCGCATTCTGCGAATGGCGCTCCAGGCGAAGGTGGAGTGTCTCAATCCCCTGCAGGAGCAGGAACGCATTGAAGGGCGAGAGCGCGGCGCCAGTGTCGCGCAGGCCCTGCACGCGCGCCTTGAGGATGAAGGCGAGGTTGCCAAAGGCCTTGGTATAGCTGAGGCCGTGGTAACTCGGGTCGCCCTCGGTGAACTCGGCAAAGCGCCCGGATGCGGCCCAGTCAAACTTGCCCGCATCCACAATCACGCCGCCGATGGTGGTGCCGTGGCCGCCAAGGAATTTTGTGGCGGAGTTGATGACGATGTCCGCGCCCCACTCGATGGGCCTGACCAGCGCGGGCGATGCCACGGTGTTGTCGATGACAAGCGGCAGGCTGTTTTCATGCGCGATTTTAGCCAGTTGCTCAATGTCAACGATGTCCAGTTTGGGGTTGCCCAGCGTCTCGGTGTAAATGGCACGGGTCTTGGAGTTGATGGCGGCGCGGATGCCGGAGAAATCATCCCCGTCCACAAAGCGCACCGTGATGCCGAGGCGCGGCAGCGTGTAGTGGAAGAGGTTGTACGTCCCGCCATAGAGCGAGGTGGTGGAGATGATTTCATCGCCAGCCTTGGCCAGCGTCGTCAGCGCGAGGGTCTCGGCTGCCTGCCCCGAGGCCACGGCAAGCCCGGCGGCGCCGCCTTCGAGTGCGGCCACGCGCTTCTCAAGCACGTCCGTCGTGGGGTTCATGATGCGCGTGTAGATGTTGCCAAACTCCTCCAACGCAAAAAGGCGGCCGGCGTGGTCCGCATCCTGGAATAAATAGGAGGTGGTTTGATAGATGGGCACGGCGCGGGAGCCGGTGGCGGGGTCGGGCGATTGGCCGGCATGGACGGCGAGGGTGGCTAGCTGTTGCTGGCGGGCTTCTGACATGGGTGATCTCCTTGGGGCTGAGGGTTGAGGTCTGACCGTAGTGTGGATGGATATGAGCCGAAAAAAGCAACGGCCCGAATCCTTTTGACTCGGGCCGTGTGCTGAAACTTGATCGTTTGCGCTTATCGCATTCGCTGCTCCAGAGGCACAGGCCCGCCTGTCATGCACATTTGCATGCACATGGCCATGGTGAGGGGTGCGGACTGGAGGTTCAATGACATTAGATTGAGTATACCGATTGCTGAAATTTTGTCAATCGCCTTGCGCAGATTTTCAAAATGGCATCAAATCGTTGAAACTAACCATGTAGACTGCCGCGTCCCGTAGTCAGGCCGATACGAGCCAACTTCCCCCGAGCGAGGAACCCCTTTTGAGCACCGTCCTGCTGCTGTTTCTTTCCAATATCTTCATGACCTTCGCATGGTACGGCCACCTGAAGTATGGGCACAGTTGGCCGCTGTGGAAGGCGGTGCTGGTTTCATGGAGCATCGCGCTCATCGAATACTGCCTCGCGGTCCCCGCCAACCGAATTGGCTTTGCCCATTTGAGCGGCTTCCAACTGAAAATCATCCAGGAGGCTGTCACACTCACTGTCTTCATCGTTTTTGCGGTCACGTTCTTGAAAGAGCGGCTGGCGTGGAATTATCTGGTGAGCTTTGCACTGCTCTTGTTTGCGGTTTATTTTGCCTTCGCGTTCAAAGCCGAGCTGCCGGCCTGATTGATTCCTTGTCCATCATTTGCCCCAGATGAAAGCATCCTTTTGCGCAAGTCCAATGTGCGCAAGCACACGGTCAACATACTGCCGCACCATCTCGTCAAAGCCTGCCGGATGGTTGTAGAAGCTCGGAATCACGGGGTAAATCGTCGCGCCGGCTTCGGCCGCGAGGGTCATGTTGCGCAGGTGGATGCGGTTGAAGGGGGTCTCGCGCACGCAGAGGATGAGCGGGCGGCGCTCCTTGAGCGCGACGTCGGCGGCGCGGGCGATGAGATTTTCGGCGAGGCCGTTGGCGATTTGCGCAAGCGTGCCCATGGAGCATGGAAGGACGATCATGCCGCTCGACGGGTGGCTGCCACTGGCAATCGGGGCGCCAATGTCATCGTTCGTGTGCTGAACGGTTTTGGCAGGCGCGTGGCCGAGGAGCTTGGCCAGAAGCTCATTGCGGCCGCTGATGGCGAGTTCTTCGGCGAGGACGCGGAGCGAACTATCGGAGGCGATGAAGTGGACTTTTTCGACGCGCGGGTCGGCCTCAAGCTTGCGCAAAAGCTCCTGGCCAAAGATGGCGCCCGATGCTCCGGTGATGGCGACGGTGAGGTTCAATGGATTGGCTCGGATCCGACTACGCGCTCAAAGATCGCATCCACATTGCCGAGCTGCCGCGTGTAGTCAAAAGTTTTCGCGAGTTTTTCCGGTGTAAGTAGTTTGGTGATGGCCGGGTCCTTGGCGACTTCGTCACGAAAGACGAGTTCCTCTTTCCAGGCGCGCATGGCGTGCGACTGC
>JAJXXN010000256.1 GCA_021781075.1 Acidobacteriota bacterium
GGTCGGTGTGGCGTTGACCGGTGTGGTGGCATCGGGTGCGGCTGCCGGTGGCGGCGTGGTCTGCGTTGCCGCCGGGGTGGTGCTGTCCGTTGGCGCGGCCTGGGTAGTGGCGGCAGCGGGCGCGGTGTTGTCAGCCGGCGCGGTTGCCGCGTCGGTCGGCGGTGCGTAGCCCGGGCCAAGCTTGCTCACGTCGTAACGCAGCAGCTTGTAGAAGACCGGAGTGACTTCAAAGGGCATTTTGTCGCGCGCGTTCATGGGGGCGTAACGGCGTGCGTTGAGCAGGTGCACGCGGTCGTCCCACGGGTCGGTCTTGAGCCAGCTACCCAGCGGGTAGGCGGCAAACTGGGTCAGGTCGTCCGGGTTGAGCTTGGGAGCCATGTGCGCCAAGTCCGACAGCCACGGTGTGCCATCTGCCTTGAGCATGGAGTCGCCCAGCTTGGGGGTGTTGAGCTGCTTGAGGACCTTGCCACGATCGGCTAGTTGGGAGTAGTAGAGGCCGGCATTCGGCATCTTGTCCTTGTACATTGATGTGGTCAACAGGTCCATGGCCTTCTTCACGGCCTCTGCGTTGTCGTGGTCGCTGTGGTACATGTTGATGCGCTGGAAGGTCGACTCGTCGGGGAAGAGCAGGCGGTCGTTGAAGGCGTACCGCGTGTCGATGTGGTGGCCCATGACGATGTGGGCCAGCTCATAGGCGATGGCCGAAGCGAAAGATTCTTCGTTCGGCATGGTGTCAATCAACCCCTTGCTGACGATGATGGTGTTGCCCACCGTCGTCGCCTCAATGGTATCCGTGAGCAGCACGCGCACGTGTACCGGGTCAGTGAACTCAAGGTTGCTCGGCACCGCCAGGTTGGTGACAATCTGCTCAAGGGCCTTGTCAAAGTCCGACGGCGGAGCCAGCAATCCGGCTTCGACAAGACGATCCAGCACGTTGTTCTCCGCCTGCGTGATCCAGCGGCGCTGTGACTCGAGCGGTCCCACGTCCTCTGATTCGCCGCTCTGGTCCACGGCCTCGTCCACTTTCACGGTCACGTTTTCGCTGTCGCGCGTGGGCAGAGTGAGCGAGTAGCCCCAGAAGTGGGTCTGCGCCTTGAGCCCGACCGACTTGTGCTGCTCGTTGCGCTCGGTTTCTTCCACGTAGATGGTCACAGGGAGCCAGACGCCGGGCTGGACGTTGAGGCGCCAGCTGTCAAAGTGGAAGTAGTACTTGCCGGTATCCACCTTGCCCGCGCCAGAGTAGGTGCCGTTGAAGCGGACTACGTTGCCGTCCTGGTCCTCGATCCAGATGCGGCCTGTGAAGCGGCCGGGGCCACCGACCTTGGGGCGGACGTCGAGGACAATGGTGCGAACGGAGCCGAGGAACTCACGGCGGACATAGCTGAAGGTGTAATGCTGGTTGTCAAAGCCCGAGGGATCGATGAACATCATCTGCATGAAGCCCTGCGGGCTGTAGGTGAACTTCTCGAGGCCCAGCACCTTGGTCAGGTTGGTGATGGCGCCGAGAGAGCCCTTGAACCATCCCATCTTGCCGTTCTTGCCGGACTTGTCCTTCGCCGCGCGGGGCGAGTAGGTTTTGTCCACAAAGACCTTGCTGAAGTCCACGCGGCTGAGCATGTAGTAGTCCTGCACGGGGACCATGTAAAGCTTCAGGTCGGGGCGCGTGTCCTGAATGTAGGTTTCGACCAGCGGTGTACGGTCCTTGATGTTCTTAATCACCGCCTTCTCACGGACGATCGCCTTCTCGACCAATGCCGTCTGCTCGGCTGTTAACTTGTGCAAACGTATGTACCGCGGCTGTTTCTTCTTGGCATACGCGCAGGTTGTTCCCAGAAGGACCAGCAGCAGGGCGATGGTGATCTTACGAAACTTCATGTCAGGCTCCTAAAAAAAATGAGGTCTCAACTGTTTGCTCGGCGGTGTTCCCATCGAGCCGGGTTCCCCGCGTTCATCTGAATTGTTTTCGGCTTATTCAACAAAACGCTAAGCCATCTGGAACGTAATCGTAATGTTGGTGGTCAGGTCGACCGCCTTGCCGTTTCTTGTCGCGGGTTTGAATTTGTACATCTGCACGGTGCGCTGTGCCTGTTCGTCCAGGCCATGTCCCAGGCCGCGCACCACGCCGAGCACCTGAACCTGGCCATTGGCAGTGAAGATCACGCGCAACACAACCTCGCCCTGTATCTTCAACTGCTTTGCTTCTGAAGTGTACTGCGGCGCAGGCTTGTACGTCAGCTCCACACTGGTGGAGTTGGGCGCAACCGGGGCGGCAGGCTGCGCAATGGCCGCATGTTGGACCTGCGGCAGCCCGGCTGATTGCACCCTGCCCATGGACTGGCCGTTGTTGAAGTTGCCCGAGCCGCTTGGGATGCCAGCGGAGGCCACCTTGGTGGTCCACTTCTGGCCGGCATTCGAGCCGCTCTGCAATCCATTGCCGATGCCAGCGGATCCTACACGGCCTTCTGAAACTTTCACCTTGCCCTGGTTGCCGCCGTAGGGGTTGCCAATGGCGGCGATGGTGGCCGGGCGGTTGCCGGGGGCATTGGGGTTGGGCGTTACGCCAAAGAGAGCGCCGTAGTGCACCTGCTCAACCTTCGGCTTTACACTGGCGTCCTGCGCCGGGCCGGCGGCCAGGATGGCGGCCTTTGGTTGCGGGGCCAGCTTCACGTTGGCCTCCTTGATCTTCAGCATGTCGGCCTTGGCTTCCAGTTTGATTTCGGGCTTGGGCTCAGGCTTGATCTCTTCCTTGGGCACAAAGATCTTCTGCTGCTGTGTCTCAATCGGCATCGGTGGCGGCGGGGTCTCGATCTTCGGTGGAGGCGGCATCTTCACCGGCTTGGGCTGCTCCGGCTTCGGCTGTTCAGGCAATGTCAGCTCGGTGCGCTCTTCCATGTGCTTGATGACATCGGCCTTGGTCAAAATGCCGATGACAACAATCAGCACGGCAAGGCTGATGTTGAGGATGGAGCTCAGGGCAAATGAGCCGGGATTGTGTTGCGGCTCCGGCAGGATGCCGAATGTTTGTGGCACCGAGCCAGGACGCGCCGGTTTGTCCATCGACCTCTGACCGAGATTCTGGCTCTCGACGTCCGGTTTGTTGAGCTGCAGATCGAGCATTGTTGATACCCTCGCAAAGGCCGTAAAAGTTCTTCAATCCTACTTCAAGCCGCACAATAAAGTGCCGCCGTACCCCGGTTTCTGTTACACCCTATCCGTTTTTCAGGATACAGTGCCGTCAAGTCTATCGTACACGTATCCTACCGCGCTCAGGAAGGATTGCAAAGTGTCAAATCGACCCCTGTACACGCTGGTAACTATACTGATTTTACGGTATACCAACTGGTTCGAAGTTGAACAGCATAATATTTCATCGATTTGACCTCCGGTTTCGTTCCCGGCATGACCAAGATATGGGAATCCCTGCCTACTCCGTCCCCCAAATTTGTTGCATGCAACCAACGGGCATTGTCGTCCCACAACTCCTGCGTATGGGCGGTTTGGCAGCCCAAAATGGAAGATGGCAAGCGCTTCAGGGAGCCGCGAAAGGCTTGATTTACGGGGTGCGCATGTAATGCCTGCTTGGATTGCAATTTGCTTCAATGTCCACCGAGACAACATGGCGCTGACAACCGGACGCTTTGATGATGCGACGCACTCTGTCAATAGCACTTAAATTTGCGGTTTCGACTCCACCAGATGACAGATTTCCAGGATGCAAGTGGCAATTACTTTCGTAATTCTTGCGCAGGCGCCAAGTGGCAAGGCGCAACGAGTGAGTGGTTTCACTTTGTAGTGGCGCAAAACCGAGCATCTGAAAATCATTCCCGCAGGTTGCCGGCTGCAGGCCTCTTGCCCTTTGCCTCCTGAGGCTTATACAGTGTGACCACAGGTGGATTCTTCTCCACGGTTGCTGAAACCGGTTGCAAACAGCCATTTTTCCAATTTTTTCCAGGGGATTTGCTCATGCCTTCGCCCACCGCGCCAAAACCCGACAATCAGGATCTCGACGCATTACTGCGTGAAAATCGCGTTTTTGCCCCGCCACCGGAGTTCAGCAAAACCGCGCATGTGAAAAGCCTTGCCGAGTACGAGGCACTCTACAGGCAATCCATCACCGACCCTGAATCATTTTGGGCCGAGGCGGCGCGCGGGCTGGACTGGTTCGCCCCGTGGTCAAAGGTGCTCGATTGGCAACTGCCCTGGGCGAAGTGGTTTGTGGGCGGCAAGCTCAACCTGAGCCACAATTGCGTGGATCGCCACGCGCTGGGCAGCCGCGCCGACAAGGTTGCCATCCTGTGGGAGGGCGAGCCGGGCGAAGTGCGCAGGCTCACCTACGCCGAACTGCACAGGGAGGTGCGCAAGACGGCCAGCGCGCTCAAATCCCTTGGCGTGCGCAAGGGCGACCGCGTCGCCATCTACATGGGCATGA
>JAJXXN010000294.1 GCA_021781075.1 Acidobacteriota bacterium
CGCGGCTGGTTTTGCGGACGCTTTGCGCGATGGCCTCCCAATCGTAAGGCACAAGAGTGCGAAGATCGATGATCTCCACGTCGATTCCGTGTTCCCTTTCGGCCTTTTGCGCGGCCTGCAACGAGCGTGGCACGAGCGCGCCATAGGCAATGAGGGTGAGGTCCCGGCCTTCGCGGACGGTTTTGGCCTTGCCAAAGGGGAGCATGTAATCGGGTCCAGGGTAGGGGGAGCGGCCATAGGTTTCGCGGTAAAGGCGCTTGTGTTCGAGGAAGAGCACCGGGTCCGCGCCGCGAATTGCGGTGCGCAGAAGCCCGTTGGCGTCAAGCGCGTTCGAGGGGAATGCAACGCGGAGGCCGGGGATGTGGGTGAAGATGGACTCGCCCGAGCCGGAGTGATAAATGGCGCCGCCTGTGAGGTAGCCGCCGATGGGCACGCGAATGACAGCGGGCGCGGCCCAGTCGCCGTTGGTCCGCCAGCGCATCAGTGCAAGCTCGTTGCGGATCTGGTGCATGGCGGGCCAGATGTAATCAAAGAATTGGATTTCGGCAACCGGCTTCATGCCGCGAACGGCAAAGCCGACGGCGCGGCCGACGATGTTGGCCTCGGCGAGGGGGGAGTTGAAGACGCGGTCGGAACCGTACTCGCGCTGCAGGCCGGCGGTGAGCTTGAAGACGCCGCCCTTGCCCTTGACCTCGTTGAGCACTTCGACGCGGCTGGCATCGGCAACGTCCTCGCCATAGATGACGATGCGGGGGTCGCGGGCCATTTCATCAAAGAGGCAGTGGTTGATGAGGTCGGCCATGGTGCGGTCGCCACCCTCGAAATGCGGCTCGGTGGCGATGGCGGGGTCGGCGGGGTTGAGGTCCTCGGAGTAGACGTGCTGCGTGATGGAGCTGACCTCGGGCAGTGGCGCGGCGAGGGCGTGCTCGCCGGCGGCCTCGACCTGGTGGTCAACCTCCCGTTCGAGAGCGGTGATCTGCTCTGCGGTGAGGATGCCCTCACGCAAAAGGCGCATCTGCAGCTTGTGGATGGGGTCGCGCAGGCTCTCGGCATCGCGTTCGGCCGTGGGGCGGTAAAGCTTGTCATCGTCGGAAAGGGAGTGGGAGTAAGGCCGGGTGCAGTGGGCATGGACAAAGGCCGGGCCTTGGCCGGCGCGGCAGTGGGCAACCGCTTCAACAAATGCGTGGTAGCTGGCCTCCACATCCGTGCCATCCACCTCGACCACGTGGAGGTGGGGAAAGTTGGCGACCAGTTTGCTGATGCTGCCGCCGGGGGTGTTGACCTCTTTGGGCGTCGAGATGGCGTATCCATTGTCTTCCACGCAGAATATGACCGGGAGTTTTTTGTTGGAGGCGGTGCTCACGGCCTCCCAAAACTCGCCCTGCGAGGTTGAGCCTTCCCCGACGGTGGTGAGGGTGACCTCGTCGCCCTGGAAGTCAACGCGTGAAAAGAGACGGTAATCGAAGTTGTGCCCTTCAGGAATTGCCGCGGCGTCGGGGTGTTTTGCGAAGTAGCGCCCTGCCTCGGCGCACCCAACCGCGTGCAGCAGTTGTGTGGTGGTGGAAGCGGAGATGCCAATGATGTGGCGCTCTGGGCTGGACCAGTGAGTCGGCATTTGTCGTCCACCGCTATAAGGATCGGTGGCGGCGCCAACAGCCTGCAGCAGCATCTCCTCGGCGGTGCAGCCGAGGGCGAGGGCAAGGGCGCGGTCACGGTAGTAGAGCGAGAACCAGTCGTAGCCGGAGCGCATGGCCTTGCCCGCCGCCACTCCGATGGCCTCGTGGCCGGCGCCGCTGATTTGGAAAAATATTTTCTGTTGGCGCTTGAGCAGTATCTCGCGGTCGTCAATGCGGCGCGAGAGATACATGAGCCGGTAACAATCGACCAGCATCTCTTTGCTCAAGGGCTTGTTTTGAATCGCAGACTCGACCGAGTTGGTGACAGTAGCTGCCATCAACGAACCTCCCCAAACCACCTCGAAGATTGTACCAATCCGCCGATGCCACTGGCAGGGCCTTCCAAACATATTTGAAGAAATGGAAAACCCACTTGATTATTGTAAAAAAATCCGGCGTGCCCGGGCAGCCTGACGCTTGCCCCGCACAGATTTCAAAGGAGTTCCCTTTCAAGCTCCGGCAGGGAGAAAATCGGCGGCAAACAGGTGCGGCCCTTGCAAAACAGGGCAAAGGTTTTTGAATGGGCTGGAATTTCTCCGACGGTTTCAGCCAGCGCGGGTGGAAGGCTGGAGGTTTGGTCAAGTCGAATGATGGAGCGGGCGACGGTGAAAGGCGCGGTGGCTCGGGATTCAATTTGCGCCGCCAGTTCATCGTTGCCCACGATGACCAGTTGCTCGGGCTCGGCGAGTAGGCGTTCAAGGGCGAGGGCGTAGGAGCCGACGTAGAGGCCGAAGTGCTCGACGATGCCGGAGAAGGAAGCGAGCGCCTCGAATGCAAGTGCGCGATAGCTGGAATTGTCATCCAGCGCGGCAACGCGGAGAAGCCCTGATGCGGCGACGGGATTGCCGGCTGGAGTGGGTGAATCCTGAATGGGGCGACGACGGGCTGCGAGTGCGCCGAGTTTGGGGCCGTCGGCGGGGGAATCGTTGAATGCGCCGGAGAGGCCGTCCTCGTTGCGCTGGAAAAATTTTGTAGCGAGTGCTTCAGCGATGGATTCAGCGGCCTTGTAGTAGCGCGGTGCGCCGGTGGCGCCGAAGGCATCGAGCGCGGCATGAAGGGTGAAGGCGTAATCATCGAGCGTGCCGGGGGCGGGTGAGGCCGCCGTGCCTTCCACGTAGGCTATGACGTGGGCGAGGGTTGCTGTGCCGCTGGCATCGTGCCGGAGCGCGGCGTCAAGTAGGCGGTCGAGCGATTTCAAGGCGAAGCCGCGGATCGCCTGCTTTTCATCCGGGGTGAAATCGGCGGCGTTGCCCAGGCCGCGCGCGGCGTCCAGGCAGGCCGAGATGGCCATGGCATTCCAGTTGGTGTAAAGCGTGCGGTCGATGAAGGGCGTGGGGCGCGTCGAGCGAACGGCGAGCATCTTCTCGCGTGCGCGAGTGAGCAGGGCGCGTAGTTCGTCAATGGACTGGCCGGTTTTACCGGCAATTTCGGCGAGTGTGAGTGGAACGTGCAGGACATTTTTCTGCGGGTTGTGGTGCATTTCGCCAAGCGCGCCAATCTCCCAATAATTGGTGGCAAATGCGAGCGCCTCGGGGTCATCAGCGAGCGCGTCGCGGGTCTCGTCCAGTGTCCAAGTGAAGTAATCGCCGTCGTCGTCCAGGTTGATGTCGGCATCCTGCGAGGTGAAAAAGCCGCCAAGCTCGCGGTCCGTCATTGTGCGGTCCAGCCAGTGAATGATCTCTCGCGCGCGCTGGGCGCACTCCTCTGCGGCGTCGCCGGTGAGGATGCGCGCGGCATGGACGTAATTGGCAAGCAGGCCGGCGTTGTCGTAGAGCATCTTCTCGAAGTGGGGCACAACCCAGCGCTCATCGACGCTGTAGCGGTGGAAGCCGCCCGCAAGCTGGTCGTAGACTCCCCCGCGCCCCATCTTGAGCAATGTTGTGGCTGTGGCGTGAAGCAATTCGTGGGAGGCGGCTGGGTTCCCTGCCCGTTCTTTACGCGCTGCAAGGTGCAGCAAAAGATCGATTGCGGCCGGGTGCGGGAACTTGGGCTGCGCGCCAAAGCCGCCGTGCCGCGGATCGAATTGCTTGAGGGCGGAGGCGGCGATTTTCTCCGAGAGTTCATGATTGAGCACGCCGCCACGGCCACTGAAGGCTTCGTTCTCTTCAATGGCGGCGATCACGCTGGCTGCCGATTCAAGTGCCTCTTCACGGCGCTCACGCCACACCTGAGCCATGGTAAGCAAGACGCGCGCAAAACCGGGGCGGCCGTAGCGGTCGTCGCGCGGGAAGTAGGTTCCGCCAAAATAAGGCTTGCCGTCGGGGGTGAGGAAGGCCGTCAACGGCCAGCCGCCCTGCCCGCTGATGGCACTGACGGCTGCCTGGTAGCGGGAATCAACGTCGGGACGCTCGTCGCGCTCCACCTTGATGGCGATGCAGTGCTCGTTGACGATCCTGGCCAGTGAAGGGTCCTCATAGGACTCACGGTCCATGACGTGGCACCAGTGGCACCACACCGCGCCAATGTCGAGGAGGATGGGCTTTTGCTCACGCTGGGCGCGCTCAAAGGGGGCCTCAGACCATGCGTGCCAGTGGATGGGCTGGTGGGCGGCGGAACGGAGGTAGGAGGAAGCGGATGTGGAGAGAGAGTTCAAGCGGGGGCCTCGCAATGTTAGATGCTGCCCAATGAATATTTGTTGCGTAAAAGCATGTGCAGGCGGCGCTGCGTCAGGAGAGGAGTCTTTTTGCGACAGCAATGTACAGTTGCACCGCTTCCAGAAGTTCCTTCTTCGCCAGCTTCTCGTGCG
>JAJXXN010000084.1 GCA_021781075.1 Acidobacteriota bacterium
CAGCGCCAGGCAACCAAGGACGCAGGCCGCATGGCGGGGCTTGACGTACTTCGTCTGGTGAACGAGCCGACGGCGGCTGCGCTGGCCTATGGCCTGGACAGGCACAAGGAAGGCACAATCGCCGTCTATGACCTGGGCGGCGGAACCTTCGACATTTCCATTCTCAAATTGAAGGACGGCATCTTCGAGGTGCTCTCCACAAATGGCGACACGCACCTGGGCGGCGACGACATTGACAACCTGCTGCTGGCCATTGCGCTCGATGAAATAAAAAATGAGCACGGGCTGGACCTGCGCCCGCACCCCGATGCGGTGCAGGCGCTGCGCAAGGCGGCGATTGAGGCCAAGATCCGGCTTTCCGCCGAGGACTCGGCGAGCTTTGACATTGAACTGCCGCATGGCGGGCGCTATCAGCGCGAGATCCCGCGCGCGGTCTTTGAGCAGTTGATTGCGCCAGTGCTGGAGCGCACGGCCGGGCCATGCAAACAGGCTATGGCCGATGCGGGCGTGGCGCCGGAGGAGATTGGCGAGGTGGTGCTGGTGGGCGGATCAACGCGCATCCCCGCAGTGCGGCGCCTTGTGGATGAACTTTTTCACCTGGGCGCGCGCGGTAAAAAACCGCACACTGGGTTGAACCCCGATGAAGTGGTGGCGCTGGGCGCCGCCGTGCAGGCGGAGATACTGGCCGGCAGCGCGAAGTCCACCGAGGACCTGCTGCTGCTCGACGTGACACCGCTCTCGCTCGGCATTGAGGCCCTGGGCGGCGTGGTGGCACGCATCATTCCACGCAACTCGACGATTCCCGCCTCGGTCACCGAGCACTTCACCACCGGCGTCGACGGCCAAACCAACGTTGCCATCCACGTCTTGCAGGGCGAGCGCGAGCTGGCCGCGGATTGCCGCTCCCTGGCGCGCTTTGACTTGAAGGGCATTCCGCCCATGAGCGCCGGGCTCCCGCGCATTGAAGTGAAGTTTTTGATTGATGCCGACGGAATTTTGCGCGTGACTGCGCGCGAGCAGCGCAGCGGGCAGGAGGCGCGGATTGAGGTAAAGCCCACCTACGGCTTGACCGATGAACAGGTGGAGACAATGATCCTCGACTCGTTTGACAACGCCGAGGCGGACTTTGCCAAACGGCTTTTGATCGAGGCGCGCCTCGAGGCGGAGACGATTCTAGCCGCGGTACGGCGCGCGCCGCAGCATCCCGCATGGCGGCAACTAAGCGAGGATGAAAAGAGGACCATCGAAGGACTGCGGGGGGTTGTGGAACGTGTCTTGACGGGCGAGGACGTGAATGTGATTCGCGCGGCCACGGTGGGCTTGGACCAGGCAACGCGCCGTTTTGCCGAGCTGATGATGGAAGAGGCGGTGACCAGCGCGATTCGCGGCAAGACCATGGATGCCGCGGGCGACCAGCTGGGCGATCAGATCAATGCGCCGCACCCGATGGCGGCGGCGGAGTTCAACTAGAACGGAGCGGTTTATGGACGCGAAAACAAAAAATATTGACCCGGCGAAGCTGGTGCGTGTGACCTTCATGCCTGAAGGCAAGACGGTGGAGTTTGAATTTGGAAGCCTGCCCTGGGACCACCACGGCAAGCCGATGAGCTTTCTGGATGTGGCGGAGAATTTCGGGGTCTTCCTGGACCACGCCTGCGGCGGCGCATGCGCCTGCACCACCTGCCACCTGTGGGTGAAGTCGGGCAGTGAGGGTTTGAGCGAGCCTGATGATGAAGAGCTTGACCGCATGGAAACGGCTGCGGATGTGCAGCTCAACTCGCGGCTCGGCTGCCAGGCGGTGATCAAGAAGCCCGGCACCTACGTTGTTGAAATTCCGAGCTGGAACCGCAATTATGTCTCCGAAGGCAAGCCGCTCATCCTTGCCGAGAAAAAATAACCGCGGGGATTGCGCCAGACGCGATGGGATGGCGCGGCAACAAACTCAACTCCGCGGTTTCGCGTGGCCGAGAGTGGGTGGTTTTTTCATCCCCTGCCCGGCTTTGGTGGCCGTCAGCACAAAGTTGCGGAACTCCCCGGCCAGGCCTTCCAGCCCGGGGCCTTTGGGCGAAATCATCTGGAACTGGCGTTTAAAGCGAAGCCCCTTGACGCCCACGATGCGCAGCGCCGGCCCGACCCGCGCATCCTTTGTGAGCGCCCAGCGGGAAATGAAGCCTACGCCAAGGCCGGCCTCGACGGCGGACTTGATCGCCTCGCTTGAATCCAATTCCATGGCAACATGAAGCGCGCCGCGGCGAATTCCCTGCTTCTCCAGCGCGAGTTCAATGATTTTGCGCGACCCGGAGCCGCGCTCACGCAGCAACAGGCGCGCAGTGCGCAGGTCGGCGGGCGCAACCTCGGCGCGCTCCGCCCACTCATGCGCGGCGGGGACGATGAGCAGCATTTCATCCTCAAGGAAGGGCAGGCTGAGGATTTCGCGGCTGAGCGCCGGCCCCTCGATAAAGCCGAGCACCACTTTTTCAGCGACGACCGCAGAGACTATCTGCTCGGTGTTGCCGCTGACCAGGGTCGGCTGCACGCGCGGATGCAACGCGCAAAACTGACTCAGCAGCGAGGGCAATACGTATTGCGCGATGGTGGTGGATGCGCCGAGGCTGAGCGCCCCACCCTGCGACCCGCTGAAAGTTGCAATCCGCTGGCGCGCCTCATCCAGCAGCGCATTGGATTTCACCGCGTATTTCAACAGCATTTCCCCGGCGCGGGTCAGCTTGACCTGGGAGCCGGAACGGTCGAGGAGCACCACATTCATTTCCTCCTCGAGTGCCTTGATTTGCAGGCTGACGGCCGGCTGCGTCAGATACAGATCCTCGGCCGCCTTGCGGAAACTCAAGTGCTCGGCAACCTTGCGGAAAACGGTGAGCCGGAAATTTTCAAGCGAGCCCATGCTCTCGATTAAAACACCGCGTGGATGAAGCATGCGGCGCACCGCATAATTATTGCTAATGGCACATTAGCCCAATTCCTTGGACAGGAGTTTACCCAGGGATTACCCTGATTGCTGGGATGAATCGAATTTCACCATGCCTGAAGGCGCTTGCCAACAGCCGCGCGGCGCGGTGAAGAAGGAAGCACGGAATGGAAAACAGAAACGCGCAACCCGCAGCCACGGGGCGCATGGATTGGACGCCTTACCTCGCCGGTGCCGGCATCGGCGTATTGAGCTGGGTGGCCTTTGCTGTCGCCCACGACCCGCTGGGCGTGACCACGGCCTACTCGCGCTTTGCCTCCTTGTTCGCGCTCCCGTTCATGGGCCATGCGGGCGTCGCGGCCAATTCCTATTGGAAGCCCATGCCGCTCTCGCTCGATTACAGCGTGGTCTTTTTGATTGGGTTGATGCTCGGCTCGTTCACCTCGGCGCTGTTGAAGGGGACGCTGCACGTTGAGCTGATGCACAACATCTGGCGCGAGCGTTTCGGCGGCTCGCTCGTGAAGCGTTTTGCCGTGGCCTTTTTCGGCGGCGCAATCCTGATGTATGGCGCGCGCCTGGCCGGCGGCTGCACCAGCGGCCACGCCATCTCGGGCGGCCTGCAGTTGGCGCTTTCAAGCTGGGTCTTCCTGCTTGTGATTTTCGCCAGCGGAATTGTCAGCTCCGCATTTTTATTCGGCACAAGGAAGGGAGACCGCCAATGAACCTGACCGGCGCTTCACTCTTGATTTTGGCATTGGCCGTGGGCTTCGCCTTTGGCTGGCTGCTCAACCGCGCGCGTGTCACCAGCGCCGACGTGGTCTGCAACCAGTTCCGCTTTCGCGATTTCACGGTGATTAAAGTCATGCTCACCGCGATTGTGGTCGGCGGCATCGGCGTGCTCTTCCTGGTCCACTCCGGGTATTCGCACTACTACATCAAGCCGGCCAACCTGTTGGGCGTCGGGATCGGCGCCGCGCTCTTCGGACTTGGCATGGTCCTCTACGGCTATTGCCCGGGTACGGGATTGGCCGCGCTTGCCACCGGCAGCTTGCACGCGTTGATTGGCGCTGTGGGAATGATCTTCGGCGCAATTGCCTATGCGCTGAGCTTTGACTGGGTCAACGAGCATGTTTTGAACGTATGGTCCCTCGGCAAGGTCAGGCTTCCGGATCTCACCGGGATTCCTGACGCGGTCTTTTTTGTGCTGCTGGCAATTGGCGCGGTCGCGGCGTTTTATTACATCGAGCGAAAAGACAGGGCGCGTTCCTGATTTTTTGATCAATTCATATCTGCAAGGCGGGGCAGCCGCTCCGCCTTTGTTTTGGACGGCAGGGAACCATGAGGGCAAGTGTGCGGAAGATCCAGGGACCGGCGGGAGTGATTGGGTGCGCGCGAAGGACGATGTTGATTGCGCTGGCGGGCGTGGCCATGGCGGCAGGCGCGCCCCATTCGGCACGGGCGCAGTCGCCGGAGATTTCAATGCG
>JAJXXN010000161.1 GCA_021781075.1 Acidobacteriota bacterium
GCGCTGAGCACGAGCAACGAGGAACCAACACGGGCGAGCCGGCCGTTTGACAAGGACCGCGACGGCTTTGTGGTGGGCGAGGGCGCTGGAGTTTTGGTGCTTGAAGAGCTTGAGTTTGCCAAGGCGCGCGGGGCGAAGATACTGGGCGAGATCATCGGCTATGGCATGAGCGCCGATGCCTACCACATGACGAGCATTGCGCCGAATGGCGAGGGCGCGCAACGGGCCATGCGCGCGGCGCTGCGGGATGCCGGAGTGAAGCCGGAAGAGGTGGGCCATGTGAATGCGCATGCGACCTCGACGCCGGCCGGCGACGGCAACGAATCGCAGGCCATCGAGCTGGTTTTTGGCGAGCAGGCGTTGAGCAGGCGATTGAAGGTGAGCGCGACGAAGTCCATGACCGGGCATTTGCTTGGGGGCGCGGGCGGGTTGGAGGCGGGCATCACGGTGCTCTCGCTGATCAACCAGAAGCTGCCGCCAACCATCAACCTGGAGACGCCGGATGAGCTTTGCCGGCTGGACTATGTGCCGAACAAGCCTGTGGACCATAGCTTTGAGATTGCGCTTTCAAACTCCTTCGGGTTTGGCGGCATCAATGCCTCCCTGCTGATGAAGCGGTGGGTGGAATAAGGCAGTGTCTAGTGAATAGGGCCCAGCCAGTAGAAATACTGGTGGAACCGACGGCAAGATGTGAGCGGAAAATGTGAAGGGCGCGTCCTCGGACGCGCCCTTTGATTTTTGCGGTGGACGGAGTCAACCGGAGAATGCCGCGCCGACCAACCCGAGGAAAAGAAGAATGAACCACCAGCCGAAGACCACCATGTAACCGGAGGATTTGCCTACTTTGGCGACAATGGCAAGGCCGATGGAGAGCAGGACGAGTCCCCAGATGTCGGTGATGTCCATTTTGGTGGCCAAGACCATGAGGAATTTGTTGGCATCCGCGGGCAGAAAAGCGCCCAAATTCGTGGGGGCGAAGTTTTTGATGTTGAATGCATCCGGCGCGTTGAGGTAGACCATGACCGAACCGAGCAGCATTTTGAAGATTCCCGGCAGGCCGGCGTACATCCAGACGCAAAAAACCTCTGAGAATTTGGATTTGCCGCCGAAGATGAAATTGATGGAGCCCCAAAGCACCAGGGATGCGATGAGGGCAATGATCAAGCCGACAGCGGCTGAGCCCCAGGCAATGCCCTCGGTGAAGAGCACCGTCATTTTAAGCGCCTGCTCCTTGGCCTCTGGCGGCGCCTGTGCCAGGCGCTCCTGCGTTTTGACATCAGAGGAGAGGATGTTGTCGCCAACCTGATGCCAACCGACCTTGACGGTGACCAGCGCGAAGAAGACGTAAACGAAAACCATGGAGAGGAGGTAGGGCACCCACCAACTGCGGTTGTGGTCGCGGATGTCATTGAAGGTCTTGCTGGGTGCGAGGAAGGTGTTGGTGACGCGCTCAATTTGCGAGAGGCCGGGGGCTGCCCCGCTGTTCAATTCGGTGCTCATGGTTGCTCCTGAATTTGTGAGATACCATCGCAGCGATTGTATCGTGACTGTGGCGGCGGGTTGAGAAAAAAATTTTGCGTGAGCCTATTCGCCGCTGGCGTTGTCACCGGTGGCTGGTGGCGGCGTGGCGTGCGCTGCGGCGCGGTTGAGGCGTCGTTTTGAGCGGGGCTGCTCAGCGGGCAGCGGCTCATAGGTGTTGTAGACAGTGATGTGAAAGCAGGACTGCTTGAACTCCTCTTCCACGTCAATGTGGCCGGTTTTTTGCATGGCGAGAAGCTGCCTGCGCATCCAGGCGATTTCCTTGCGGCTCATGGGGGATTTTGCGATGTCGATGCTGGCGCCGGTGAGGTGGGGGCTGGCGATGTCGCCCTCCGCTGCGGCGGCGTTGCCGTTGATGCGCTTGAGTTTTTTCTGGTACTCGACGGTGCGAACGGCGGAGGTGACCATGAGCGGGTTTGAGAAGCTGGAGGCGTGGGCGCGGGAGAGGTCGCGGAGGAAGTCGGCGGTCCAGGGGCGGCAGTAGCGGCGGTTTTCGGGCAGGTTGCCGTTGATGGCGAGGTTGGCTGATGCGGGGAGTGGAACGAGAGCGCCAGTAGCGATGCGGTCATTGAGGTCGTCGTCGTCCTCGATGCGCTCGAGCCCCTCGGCCTCGGAGCGTTCGTTCTGGCGGACGAGGGATTCACGGGAGCCTTTGAGCGGGGAGGGCGGGAGGGAGGCGGCCATCTCGCGGCGCTGGGACTCGTCCTCCAGGTAGCCGTGCCGCTCGATGGCCTCAGTTTCAAGCGGAGCGGCTTGGCGGAGTGCGAGTTCGCGCTCGCGGATCTGGGCGAGGCGCCTTTCGCCGCGTGTCATGCGATGATGGCGGGCGGATTGAACGGAGGCGCGTGCGATGGCTTGCTGCTCGTGGTGGGCGTTGCGGCTTGCCGCGTGAGTGCCGCGCCGGGCATGTGAGTTTTTCTTTTCAGGCTTGCGCGCAGTTCGCGAAGACTTTTCACCGCGCGCGGAGTTGTCAGCCTTGTGGGCAGTCTTGCCCTTGGCGGCCACGGCGGGCGCGGCATGTTTCTTGTGGACAGGGGAGGAGGCGGCGCCCGCTGGCAGGGCCAGCGAGAGCAACAGGGTTCCGCAAAGCGCAAGGTTGCAAACGCGCATAGGCGGCCGGAGGTTGCGAGAGCTTTTTCAGTGTAGCGCGAAGTGGGGTCTGGAATAAGTGACTGAAGGGGTTCAGGGATGTCTGATAACTAGGCAGAGATAGGCGAACGGTGAACAGGCGCAACTATTTTTCAGCGAACAGTAGCATGAGGAGGAAGAGGGCGATGGGGATGGCGGCGATGGCGGCGTAGAAGGCGATGCGGCGCGCGAGGGGCGATCGCCGGCGGGCGGGAGAGCGGGAGGCGCGCTCTTCGTCAACGCCAACCTGCTCCTGATGGGTCAGGTCCCAGATCATCTCGTGCGCGTTGGCGTAGCGGTGGCGCGGGTCGCGCTCGAGGGAGCGGTAGAGGATCTCCTCGAGCTGCGGGGTGATTTCCGGGTTGAGCTGGCGCGGCGGCGCGGGATCGTTCAGGACGCGGTCGTTCATCACGGTGAATGGGTTGGGCCCTGTGAAGGGGACGTGGCCAGTGAGCATTTCGTAAAAGATGATGCCGAGGGAGTAGATATCGGTGCGGGGGTCGCCGCGCTTGCCTTTTACCTGTTCGGGGCTGATGTAGTCGGGCGTGCCGAGTGTGTTGGTGAGGTGGGTGAAGGTGAGCCGGTGCGCATCCTCTTTCATGGCGATGCCGAAGTCGATGAGTTTGATGCGGTCATCGGGGAGGACCATGACGTTTTCCGGCTTGAGGTCGCGGTGGACGACGCCGTGCTTGTGCAGGTAGTCAAGCGCGTCGGCGATCTGCAGGGTGATGGAGGTGGCGCGTTCGATGGGGAGCTTGCCGTTTTCCTTGATGATGTCGCGGAGGAGCCGGCCCTCGATCCACTCCATGGCCATGTAGACGCGGGAGCGGCCCTCAGAGGGAAGAACTTTGACGACGCCGGGGTGGTCCATCTGCTGCCCGATGAGTTCTTCGCGGTGGAAGCGGTCGTAGAGGACGGGATCGGCCTCCATTTCGGGGTGGGGGATTTTGATGGCGACGGTTTGTCCGTTGTTGTCGATGTGGGCGCGGTAGAGGGTGGACATGCCGCTGCGGGCAATCTCGGAGTCGATGCGGTACTGGTCGAGTTGGTCGCCTGGGTCGAGGGTTTTCATGGCACAGCGGAAAGAAGTCTCTCGGGCAACACTGATTGTTTCACGCGGGGCATAAAGAAGAAATCAGGAAAAACAGGGAACCGGCGCCGGCGACGCAAGTGGGGTTGGCGCACGGGACTCAATGGGTGGGCATGCGGTAGGTGCGGCCACGGTAGAGGCCGACGGCTTCGATTTTTTTGACGCGGGCGAGCAGGACGGTGGCGTTGTCGCCACCATCGGCGGCAGTTGCTTCATCGGTGAGTTTTATTGCGAGGTCGGCTAGCGGGGCGGCTTCTGTGGCAAGTGCGGCGATACGCCGGTCGCTGAGCGCGCCGTGGAGGCCGTCGGAGGCAAGGAGGATGAGGTCGCCGGGCTCGACGGGGATGGAGGTGAAATCGGGAGCGACGAAGAGATCGCGGCCGAGGGAGCGGGTGAGGACGTGCTTTGCGGAGTCGCCCTGCGGGCGGGCGAGGGTTGGGCTTTCATTGACGAGCGTGTGGTCGCTGGTGATTTGCAGGATCTGCGCGAAGGGCTTTGCGGGGCGGACGCGGTAAGCGCGGGAGTCGCCGACATGGGCGATGTGGGCCTGGTCGTAGCGGAGGATGCAGGCGACGATGGTGGTGGCCATGGAGAGGCCTTCGCCCTTCAGTTCCTCGGCGCGGGCGATGATGCGAGA
>JAJXXN010000013.1 GCA_021781075.1 Acidobacteriota bacterium
TTGACCCCACGCGCGTCGTCTCTGCCGCAGTCAATGGCGACAACAAGCAGGGGGTCTCCGACTCGCTCGACATCATCGGCTTTAATTACAATTTGAAATTTCCCGATGCATTCCACAAGGGGCATCCGCACAAGGCCGTCTATGGCTCTGAGACGGCAAGCGCGATCGCGACACGCGGTGAATACACCACCGACCCTCTGCGCAACACCGTCAGCGCCTACGATATGAATGCAGTTCCCTGGGGCGAGACGGCTGAGCAGTGGTGGCAGTTCTATGGCACACGCGCGTGGCTGGCTGGTGGCTTCGCCTGGACCGGCTTTGATTATCGTGGTGAGCCGACGCCCTATGGCTGGCCTTCGATCAGCTCACAGTTCGGAATCATTGACCTATGCGGATTCCCGAAGGACAGCTACTACTACTACAAAGCCTGGTGGGGCAAGGAGCCGGTACTGCATCTTTTTCCGCATTGGAATTTCGCCGGCCGCGAGGGCGAGTTGATTTCAGTCTGGGCGCACTCAAACCTGGATGAAGTCGAGTTGCTGCTCAACGGCCAATCGCAGGGGAGGCAAAAGCTCCCGCACCTTGGCCACGTGGAATGGAAGGTGAGATACGAGCCGGGGGTGATTGAGGCGCGGGGATGGAAGGATGGGAAAATTGCGCTCACTGAAAAGCGTGAAACAACAGGCGCGCCGGTTTCGATCCGCATGACAGCTGACCGCGCGGAATTAGCCGCGGATGGCGAGGATACGGCGATGATCAGGATTGAGGCGGTGGATGCGCAAGGGCGCGCCGTGCCAACGGCGGTGAACCTGATCCGTTTCAAAGTCGGTGGCGAGGGCAGGTTTCTCGGCGTGGGCAACGGCGATCCCAATTGCCAGGAGGGCGACAAGGAGCCGCAACGCTCGCTCTTCAATGGCCTCGCGCAGTTGATTGTGCAAGCAACGCGCAATGCGGGCGGTATTGTGGTCGATGCGGAAACAATTGCCGATGACGGCACTTGGGGCAAGACCGCGCTTGCGCCGGCAAGGCTACTCCTCAACAGCAGGCCGGTCACACCGCGTCCTGCCGTGATCTGAGCCGCGACATGCTCCGACTTACGGATTGATACTTTCCGGCATGAAGTTACAACTGTGTTTTATCCTGCTTCTCGCCGCGGTGTTTTGTCGCCTGATGACTTTCTACCTCAGATCAACTCCACTCCCCACAGGTCGTGCAGGTGCAATACGCCTTCCACGCGGCCAGTGGAATCCACAACCACCAGCGATGTTATTTTGCGCTCTTCAAGAATGGCCAATGCGCGCGCTGCCAGTTCACTCGCGCCAATGGTTTGCGGCCTGGGATTCATCGCCTCGCCCGCTGTCCGGCTCAATGCGGCCCCGCCCTCGTGCTCCAGCAGGCGGCGCAAATCGCCATCGCTGATCACTCCGGCCAGTGTTCCATTCTCTTGTACCGTCGTTATCCCCAGCTTCTTTGAGCTCATCTCGTAGATCACATCCGTCATGCGCGTCGTGGGCGCAACCACCGGCAATGCATCGCCGGTGTGCATCAGCTCGCTGACCCGCGCCAGACGCTTGCCAAGTTTGCCGCCGGGGTGGAGCTCGGCGAAGTCCTCGGCGCGGAAGCCCTTCCTCATGCTCACGGCAATGGCCAGCGCGTCGCCCAGCGCAAGCATGGTTGTGGTGGAAGCGGTGGGGGCAAGGTTCAAGCCGCATGCCTCGCGCTCCACATGGCAATCAAGCGCCACGTCACTTGCCGCCGCAAGCGTGGATGCGCTGTTGCAGGTCATGCTGATGAGGCCGTCGCCCTTGCGCTTCAACACCGCCAACAGGCGCAATATCTCCTCTGTCTCCCCGCTTGCCGAGAGCGCCAGCACCACATCGCCGGCCAGCAGCACGCCCAGGTCGCCATGCACCGCCTCGGCGGGATGCAAAAAAATCGCCGGCGTGCCGGTTGAGCTCAAGGTCGCCGCAATCTTCTGCGCGACCGTGCCGCTCTTGCCCATGCCTGTGACCACAACCCGGCCGTGCGATTCGCCGCAGCGCAACAACATCCCCACGGCGCGGTCAAAGTCCGCGGCCATAGGCCCCTCAAGCCGCGCGGCCAGCGCGGTGAGCGCCGCCGCCTCCACGCGCACCAGATCGGCCGGTTTAAATTTTTCTTCCTGCTTGCCTTGGCTCATTCGTACTGGGTTCATCTCCGACCTTACAATTGTAGAAGAGGTTGAAGACCCCGCGTGAAACAAAAGATTTTTGTGGTTTTGTTCCTGGCCGCCGGCTTGGTTTTGGCCGTTTGGACAGGCTGGTCGAATTACCGCTACCGGCAGCAGGCCGCGCAAGCGCAGGCCCGCACCATCACCTTTGCCGAATTGGCCCCGGACCCGGCGGGCGGGCCGCCGCAGCTTACTTCACCGATGGCCGGCAAGCCCGCCCCCAACTTCACCCTCACAGACCTTAACGGCAGGCGGGTCGCGCTGGGCGACCTCAAGGGCAAGGCTGTGGTGCTGAATTTCTGGGCAACCTGGTGTGCGCCCTGCAAAATTGAAACGCCCTGGCTCATCGACCTGCGCAATCAGTACGCGGCGCAGGGCCTTGAGGTGCTGGCCGTCTCCATGGACGACCTTGACCTGAACGATAAAGGAAAATTCGCGCAGGAGCAGCAATCCATTGCACGCGTCGTCGCCCAACTGCACATTCCCTACCCGGTGCTGCTCAATGGCGACTCCATCAGCGAATCTTATGGTGGCCTGGACCAGATGCCAACCACATTTTTCATCAACCGCAAGGGCGTGATTGTGGCCGCGCAGATTGGCCTGAGCACGAAAAATGACCTTGAGATGAAAATGAAACGAGCACTTGCCAATTGAGGAGAGTCATGCGGAAATTCATTCTTTTTGCCGCACTGCCGTTGTTGATGGCGCTGCCGATGGCCGCTCAGTCCATCATCCCCGGATGGTCCGAGACCAAGGAGGCCCACCCGCAGGTGGTTGCTTTTCTGGCCCCGGATACAGCCACGGTGACGGCCGGCAAGACGGCGGAGATTGAGCTGCGCCTTCACATCCGCGACGGCATGCACATCAACTCGCACTCGCCCAGTTATCCCGAACTGATCCCCACCACGCTCAGCGCGGACGAGGGCTCCGAGGCCGAGTTGATCGGGACCCGTTACCCCGAAGGCGCCAATCTGATGCTGGGCGCCAATCCGCCGGAGAACTTGAATGTGTATACAGGCGACCTGCTGCTGCATGCACGCGTGCGTGCACAGGCCGGCGAACACCTGCTCAAGATGAAACTGCGTTACCAGGCCTGCACCCTGAATGCCTGCATGCCGCCGCGCACAATTCCACTTTCAGTTGAATTGATTGCCCGATAAACCCATCCTCACCAATGCCAGGAAATAAACACTGAAGTGTACCAGGGATAAAATTCGAATGACCGTGAAGAAAACATTTTCCTTGATTCCTGAAAAGCGGCTGCTCGCGCTTTACCAGGCGATGCGGACGAGCCGCGCGCTGGCAACTAAAACCAGTTCCGGCAATGAGGCGCTGGTGTGCGCGGTGGCGCTTCAATTGGCACCGCAGGATGCCTTGGCCGCCGACGACAGTGCGCATGACTTGCGCCATTTGAAAGGCGAACCGCTGGCGCGATTGAAGCGAGGTTCGACTGCCGAGCTTCGGCGTGGTTTCCATTCCCTGCCCACGCTCAAAAGCACCGCCGCGGAGCTGCTCTATTTTGCCGCCGGCGTGGCCATGGCACAGAAACGCAGCAATACTGCGCTTGTAACGGTGGTGATTCTGGATGGAAGCAAATGCCACGGGCGTGAGTGGACAGCAGCACTGCGCTTTGTTGCCGCGCAGGGGCTTGGCTTGATTATTGTTTGCGACGGCGCAGCCAAAACAGGCAATCTACGCGGAAAATTGGTTGAAGAGCCCGGTAGCCAGAGCGAAGTCAAAGGCTTGCCACCCGTGCTGCAGGTTGACCGCGGAGATGCAATCGCGGTCTATCGCGTGGCCCAAGAGGCGCTGACCCACGCACGGGAACACCAGCGCCCCACAGTCCTGCGCGCCTTTGGACAGCGTGAACTGGGCCCATCAGACCCACACGCTCGACTTGATCCCATTCGGCGCATGGAGGAGTATTTGCGCAGCAAAAAGATCGCGTACAAACCCCTCAAAGCCAGGCTGAAGTAGCGCCAGAACTGCGAAAATCGGCCGCCATGGGAGAATTTTAATTCCTCCTGTTTGCAACTTTGGGAATCTCTCACGAATGGCTCCCAAAGCCGTCTAACCATATGATTCTTCATGCGATTTGCGGCTGTTCGCACGCGCTG
>JAJXXN010000143.1 GCA_021781075.1 Acidobacteriota bacterium
CTGATGGACGGGGATGAGCGCGACCATGCCGAGCACCACGGGCGGCAGAAAGCTGAGCACGGGGATGGATTGCAGAATGTCGAGCAGCGCGATCATCCACGGCTCCAGCCTCCGGCTGTGCGCGGCAAGATAACCGTAACTGATGGCGAAGGCCAGGCTCAGGATGTAGGCGATGGCCATGCGCCCCATGGAGTAAAGCGCGTAGGCCGGCAGTGCGTGCAGCGAGTGGGAGATGGGCACGACGGGCACGGGCCTGCCAAGCCAATAGGAGCCCATGCGCACAATGGCGAAGAAAATCGCGAACCCGATGGCTGCAATGGAGAGGTCGATGAAGAAGGGCCATCGCCGCGCCGTCACCAGCGAGCGGGCAAAGGTGTGTTGCGGGCTCAATCGGCCTCCTCCACCGCGGCGTTTTCCTCTTCCAGGTCGGGCAGCACAAAGCGGCGCTTGCCGGCATCGAAGTCGAAGAGCTCCGCATAGCGGCCCCAGTTGACGGCCGTCTCAATCTGCTTGAGGCTCTCCTCCTCGCTGAACTGCTCGTCGAGCATGTCGAGGAAGAACTCCTCGGGGACGGTGTGGTCGCTTTTGGTCTCAAGCGCGCGGCGAATCTGGCGCAGGAGCAGGACATTTTCCAGCGCGGCGGCGCGGAAAATCTCCTTCTGCCGTAAAATCTCGGAGTTGCCGAACTCGGCGCCGCTCTCGGTAAGCACCGCATCGCCCTCCTCGATTTTGAGAAAGCCAAGCAACTGGGCGGCATCGACGATGGGTAGAAGGTCGTCGATCTCGAAAGAGAGGTCGTCGGCGAGGCGGTAGATGTCGTCGCGCCCGGCCTTGTCAAGGAGCAGTTCCAACAGGCCGGCCATGCCACCGGGGCGCGCGTGGGGCAGCATCTGGTACTTCATCTGGCGCTGGTCGCGCACGCGTTGCAGTTGCGCCGGGTCGCCGGCCGGGGTTTCATCGGGGCGGGTGAGCACCTTGTAGATGTAATCCACGAGCTGGGTGAAGCTTTCGGCCTTTTTATCGCGCGGCTGGGCGATTTGAACCTTGAAATCCGTGCGGATGTGGCCGGGATTGCGGCCAAGGACGATGATGCGGTCGGCGAGCAGCACCGCCTCTTCAATGTTATGCGTGACAAGGAAGACCGCCTTGGTGGGCATCGTCTTGTGCGACCAAAGCTCCAGCAGTTCGCTGCGCAGGTTTTCGGCGGTGAGCACATCGAGGGCCGAGAAGGGCTCGTCCATGAATAAAACCTCGGGCTCCACGACCAGCGCGCGCGCGAAACCCACGCGCTGGCGCATGCCGCCGGATAGCTCCTTCGGGTAGGCGGCCTCGAAGCCGTCGAGGCCGACGGTGTCCAGCATCTTGAGGCTGCGCTTGCGGCGTTCGGCCGGGGCGATGCCACGGGCCTTGAGCGGCGCCTCCACGTTTTCAAGCACGGTCATCCAAGGGAAAAGGGCAAAGCTCTGGAAGACAATCGCGACATTGATTTCGCTTTGCGCTATGGGCCTGCCGTGCCAGTAAACCTCGCCGGCCGAGGGGCGCGAGAGCCCGCTGAGCATGCGCAGCATCGTCGATTTGCCGGAACCAGACGGGCCCAGAAGCGCGACAATCTCCCCGGGAACAATATCAAGGTCCGTCGGTGAAATGACTTGGATGCGGTTTTCACTCGGCTGCGCATAGTATTTTTCAATTTGCACGGCGCGGATGATCGCCTCGCCCGCGCCGCCGCCCGAGGTTGTGGTGGGATTTGTTTTCAAGTCAGTTGCCATGGGGAACCTCGCGCTCTGTGGCGACGCCGTGCAGGGTTTACTCTTTGACTCTAAGCGATTCCGGCCTGCGCGCGCATCCCGGCAGGCTGATATTTTGCCGGTTGGGCCAGGTCTCGTTACACCGCCCTCAATTCATCGACGACGGGCACGGGGTTCAATCGCCTGTCGCGCGTGCAGGCGTCGGAGGCCGCTTGCCGACCAGCGGATGCGGCTTGCCAAGCATCAACTCCGAGGGCAGGTAGCGGCGCACTTCTCCGCAGAGCGGGCACTCCACCACCACGGACTGGAATGGGAACTCCTTGACACCGGCCGGGATCTCGCGGCGGCAGCGCTTGCAGGTGGTGATGAAGCATTTCCGGATTTTTGGACCTTGGAACATGGGATGAATTATGGCAAATAAAAGGCGAAAATGCAAATGGCATTTCCACAGGGACGCCACATCCTGCTGCTTGGTTCGAGGTGGTCAAAATTATTCGTTCACTCTCCGGCCAAAGCGGTTGGCTGAGGCGTCTAATAGACTGGTGGAGGCAGTGCCGAGAGCGTGTGCGATGCGCGCGGCGGCTTGAGGAGGTGCAGGTATGCGTCGAGCCCAGGTGCGGATTTCCCGTGGCTTTCTGCAATGGTTTTTGATGCTGGCCTTGGCGACCGGCGCGGCGGCTTTGCGCGCCCAACAGCAGTCGCCGCAGGACCAAGGCACACCGCAGCCTGCGATACCGGCAAGCACAACTGCCACGGGAGAGCCCTCGGATGCGCAGCAGGGCACGACTGTCACGCCGGCGATTCCTGCCAACAGCAAGGAGAGCGAGCCGAACCCGAATGGGACGCCGAGCGTGGGGCAGGCCATTCCCCCGGCGGGGCAAAGCAAGCCGACCTCGGAGCTGCCGGAGAATGACCCGACCGCCACGGCGAAGATTGACAAGACCGCGCCGGATGCAAGCAAACCGGAACAGGCAGCGCAGGCTCCTGGCACCGCGCCTGTTGGCGGCGACCAGGCGCCACCGGAGAAGAAGCCCAAAAAAGACAAGGATGCGGCTGCGGATGAGGACCTCGACAAGGTGGTCGAGGTGGGCAGCGAGCTGACACAGATCAGGAAGGGAAGCATTGACGATGTGGACGCGGTGGGCAACCGCGACATTGGCGGCCGGGGATTGGGCAACTGGTACTCGGTTGACTCCGAGATCAAGATGGGGCGCGGTTACGCGGCCGAGATAGACAAAAGCACGCGTTTCATCACCGACCCGGTGGTCACCGAATATGTGAACCGCGTCGGGCAGAATATCGTGAAGAACTCCGACTGCAAGGTTCCCTTCACCATCAAGGTGATTGATTCCGATGAAGTGAACGCCTTTGCGCTGCCGGGGGGATTTTTTTATGTGAACTCCGGGCTGATCCTGAACGCGGATGAGGAGGCGGAACTGGCCGGGGTGATGGCGCATGAAACGGCGCATGTGTGCGCCCATCATGCGGTGCGCGAACTCACCCGTATGCAGTACGCGCAGTTGGGCACCATCCCGCTGATATTCATGGGCGGCTGGACTGGGTATGGGCTCTATGAGGCCTCCTCGGTGGCCGTGCCTGTCGCCTTCATGCAGTTCAGCCGCGATTTCGAGGCGCAGGCCGATTATCTCGGCGTGCAGTACATGTACCGCGCGGGCTATGACCCGCAGGCGTTTATCGCGTTTTTTGAGAAGATCCAGGCGCTGGAGAAGCGCAAGCCCGGCTCCATCTCACGGGTCTTTGCCGACCACCCGCAGACGCCGGATCGCATTCTTCATTCGCAGGAGGAGATTGCGCACATCCTGCCCCCGCGTGACCAATACACGGTCACCACCTCGGAGTTCAACGATGTAAAGGCGAGATTGGCGCGGATTGAGAACAAACGGCGGCTGAATGATGCGAAGAGCAAAAAGCCGACCCTGCGCAAAACCAACTCGACGGACAACGGCACGGATGGCAACGACCGCCCGACGCTGCATCCACGGAACGATTGAAATACTGTTGCTTTGGCTGTGAAAAAGCCATTTTCTATGTGAATGATTTGTAATTTGGCGGGTTGAATTTTTCTGCCGCAACTTTGTGGTGGAACGTGTGTCAAACCAAGAGGATGTCGCATTCCAAAGCTCAGGCGAGTGATAGAGCCTGAAACAATGAACACTCAGCAAGTAACCTTGATGACGAAAGGGAAGCATTCAGCCATGCGCGCACAACGCTCCTTACTCACTCTTCTGCTCACCCTGCTGGCCGGCTTGGCCCTTGGCCATGCGCAGAACGCGGCAACCCCGGCCCGCATTGTTACACCGATCGACGAAAGCCAGTTGGTTTCGCTTTCAGGCAACACGCATCCCATGGCCACGGAAGCCAATGACCGCGGCCGCGTCAGCGATGCCTTGCCCATGGCCGGCTTGATGCTCGTGCTCAGCCGCACTGCGGAGCAGCAATCCGCCTTTGACAGTTATGTGCAGGGCGAGTACGACACCAGCTCGCCCAATTATCACCGCTGGTTGACCCCCGAGCAGGTGGGGCAGAACTACGG
>JAJXXN010000131.1 GCA_021781075.1 Acidobacteriota bacterium
TGCGGTAACCGCGCTCGATGGTGAAGCGGGCGTTGGAAAACACCTGCTTTGCGCCATAGGATTTTGAAAGGCCCTCCGCCTCGACGACGGTGCGGCCCGAGGGCGGAGGCTGGGGGAATTTGAAGTGGATGACGGGCTCTTCCTCGGGGATGGAGATGCGCTCGATTTTTTCAAGTACCTTGATGCGCGATTGCACCTGCTTGGCCTTGGTGGCCTGGGCACGGAAGCGGTTGATGAAGGCCTCGAGGTGCTCAATCTGGTCCTTCTGGTTGCGCCATGCGGCCATCAGCAAATCGCGGCGCTCGGTTTTTTCCTTGAGGTATTTTGTGTAGTTGCCGTTGTAGAGGGTGAGGCGCTTGTTCCAGATTTCGTCGGTGCGGTCGATGGTGACGTCGAGGAAGTAGCGGTCGTGGGAGATGAGGATGTAACCGAAGGGGTAGGAGTGGAGATAATCCTCAAGCCAGTTGCGGCTTTCGAGGTCGAGGTGGTTGGTGGGCTCGTCGAGGAGGAGGAGGTTTGGTTTGGCGAGGAGGAGCTTGGCGAGGGCGATGCGCATCTGCCATCCGCCGGAGAATTCGCCGGTGTCGCGGGACCAATCGGATTTTGAAAAGCCGAGGCCGGTGAGGACGGCGCCGACCTGCGCGTCGAGAGCGTAGCCGTCGAGGGCGTGGATGCGTTCGTGGAGGAGGGAGTAGCGCTCGGCGGCGGCGGCGTATGGGGCGGAGTTGTGTTCGAGCTCGGCGAGCTGGCCGGCGAGGGCTTCGGCTTCGGCCTGCATCTGGTGGAGGGCGTCGAAGACGGTGAGGCACTCGTCGAAGATGGAGCGGCCGGTGAGGCGGAGGCCGTCCTGCGGGAGGTAGCCGATGCTCATGCCGCGGGTTTGTTGCATTTGCCCGTAGTCGAGGTGCTCGAGGCCGGCGAGGATTTTCATGAGGGTGGATTTGCCGGTGCCGTTTGCGCCGACGAGGGCGGTGCGCTCATTGGGGCGGATGAGCCAGTTGGCCTCGAGGAAGAGTTCGCGCGCGCCGAAGCGCTTGCCTGCGTTTTCAAGGGAGATCATGCTCTTCTATTTTCTCAAAACCACGCGTCATAAAATTAATTATCGCGGAAGTGTGGAATTGGTTATACTGGCCGCTCTTGGGTTCCCCCTGTGAAATCCCAAGTCAAATCGAGTTGAGGTCGAAGACGCCATGCACAAATTCAGCCTGTTGATGCGCAAGCATCAGAAGAAAGCCGTCTGCGCGCTGTTGGTGACAGCGTTCAGTGCCACTTGCCAAACCGGCCACCTGCACATAATTCCCGACCATGTGGGGGATTCACATTTCACAAGCGGGCCATGCCCGAACATTGCGCCGCCGGATGGCGCGGCGTGCCCCAACGGCACGGCGACCTGCCCTGCCTTTTACAATCCATCGTTGCTGCCGCCGGGTTACAACTCGGTGAGTTACTGTGCCACGGTCCCCGCGGGTATTGGGTTCAATTCCCCCGGCATCACGATGCAGACCAAGCAACTGGATGCGTTTGAGCAGGCGGCATTTTTGAAGGCGGCAGCATTCATTGAGTCGGTTGTGCAGGACGACCAGACGGTGGTGATGGAGCCCTACAAGGTGGATTACCTGGATCAGAATGGCAACAACTACCTGTTTTTTGGCGGCAATGAATATTGGATCCCTGTGTGCGCAGCCGATGCGTTGATGCCGCCGTTCACCAACCAGCAGCCGGTGATTGTGCAGAATACAGATGGCAGTTACAGCTACCAGGGATTGCCGGAGACCTATACGCCGGTGCTGGAAGCGTTGCAGCAAAAGAACGCAACCAACACGACACCGATGACGCTGATTGATTATCTGCCCACACAAAGCGAGATCAACGTGGAGTGGCCGCCGACATTTTACGGCTGGCAGGACCCGACAGACCTTGCCAGCGACCAGGTGAGCAATTATCTAGTGCAGCCGTCGTATAACTACCCGATTACGCCCACTGCGCAGCCGTTTACGCTTTGTGGCGCGCCCTCGGTGATGAAGATGCTGGGATTCGGGCCAATGTTTGCCAAGAACGGCCACACCATCGACGACATCAACGGCCCGCAGTACAACATGAATGTGACGCTGAGCGGGACGGATGGCGCGGTGGTGATCCCGGACCTGGAGGGGATTCCGCCGGGGAGTTTTTCATGGGATTATGACTCGACAAACGTGAATGTGCAGCGGACGCAACTGCCGAAGGCTTATTATGAGCGGTCGTTGAATTACTATCTTCCCAACCAGTCGTGCAGCGACCCAACGCAGTGCCAATATCCAAAGGGCTTCAATCCCGGCACTGACCTGATTGGTGTTTACAAGCACGAGATTGACCATATGCTTGGCGTGATGCAGTCGCAGTATTACAAGGTCAGCGGCGTTGAGACTTCCATTGCCTACACCTATGGCACGGCGCTGTACCTGTTGGACCTTTTCGATATTGACTCCGATTATGTGGTTCCCGGCTACGGGCACCCGGGCATTCAATCGTATGCGGATTTTACGGCGGCCCCGCGCAACAACAACACCTATGAGCCGCAAACAATTTTCGACGCAGGCTCGATCGCGGAGCTGACGCCGTTTGTGCAGTTTGGCAAGCACGACCATGTGATTGTCTATGACGTGTCGAAACTTGGCGCAAGCTATTTTCCGCTGATGAATGACACGGTGGGCAACCCGGATGGCGACATCCAGTTCCAGGAGGGATTCGTATACGGCAACACCTCACGGCCTTACCTGGTTGATCCAGTGCTGCAGCATGTGCCCGAGCTGGCTGAGTTGCACTTCAATGCGCAGGCCGCCGGGCTTTCGGGAACCATCGATGTGATGACCATCCGCGAGTACTCTGAACTGGCAGCCAATGGATGGGATATTGACTACAAAACGCTGCGGGACCCGTATCACATCCTCTCGCCACTGGCCGAGTGGTACAGGTACTGCTTTGACAGCAACGGGAACTTCACACAGCAAAAGGACAAGAATTGCAAGTTTGATGTTACGCCGGGGGTGCAGAACCACTAGAATCCACCACACAATTGGCGCTGGTGGTTTGGAACGGGGCGGGCACCGAGCCTGCCCTGTTTATTCAGCCCATGTGTTTATCCGGGAAGTTTGGAGGTTTGCTGCTTTCCCCATACAATAAAGATGGCTTTCAGATTGTGCTACCGGGCCTGTAGCCCTGACCTGCCCCCATTTTCCGCACGTTTGATCATACAACTTCAGCTCGCAGCAGCCGCGGCGGTGGGAAAGTGGAAAACGGTATTTTCGTTTTCCAAGCAGGCGCAGCCTGCGTCTTTTCCACCGCCTGATTGCACCGCGAACTCCGCCGGGGTCAGGTAATTCAAGCTGCTGTGTGGCCGCTCTTCGTTATAGTCTTTCCGCCACGCAGCGATGATCCGCCGCGCCTCGAAGAGATTTTGAAACCAGCTGATGCGCAAACACTCCTCGCGCAACTTGCCGTTGAAGCTCTCCACGTAGCCGTTCTGCGTTGGCTTGCCTGGCTCAATCTGCACCAACTGAATCTTCCGTTCCAGGTTCCAAGCCAGAAAATGCCGGCTGGTCAGTTCCGGCCCGTTGTCGCATCGGATCGCACCCGGCGCGCCGCGCCGCTCGATGATCTCGTCGAGCAGGCGGGTCATGCGCAAGCCTGCAAAGCTAGTGTCCACCTCCAACGCCAGACACTCACGCGTGAAGGCATCGACCACCGTCAGCACACGAAACGTGCGGCCAGCCTGAACTACGTCATGCACAAAATCCAGCGCCCACTCCTGGTTCGCCGTCGTGTACAGGCCCAGCGACCGGCTGGTGCGCACCGTGTGTTTGCGCTTCTTTTGCGCAGCGCCAGGCCCGCATCACGATAGATGCGGTGCGCGCGCTTGTGGTTGACCTCTTCGCCCGCACGCTTAAGCAACACATGCAATCGCCGATAGCCGAAACGCGGCTTCTCCCGCGCCAACTCAACCAACTGCTCACGCAACGCGTCATCTCGTTTGCGCGGCGCATAGCGAAAGCTCGACACTGCAACCTCCAGCACTCGGCAGGCGTGGCGTTCGCTGAAGGCATACTCGGTGCGCACTTGCTCAGCAGAGGCCTTCATGGCTGTGAGCCCCAGCCGTTTTTTTTATCACCGACTGTAGCGCTTCCTTGTCCAGGCTCAAGTCGGCCACCAGCTTCCGCAGCCGCGTGTTCTCGTGGCGCAGTTGCCTGGCCTCCTGCGCCTCCGTCACATCCATCCATGCCGACGTACTTCGCCTTCCAGGCATGGATCGTGTGCTTGCTGACTCAATACTCGCGCGCCACATCCTCGGCCCGCTGGCCTGCGTCCATCTTTTTAAGCGCCTTGATGATCTGCGCCTCACTGTGCTTCGACTTCGACATATCCGCTCCTCTTCCAATCTACGATTTCGTAGTCGGTTGTGTGCGGATTTTTGGGAGCAGGTCAAAACAGCCCCGGCTACGGATGGAAATTTTTGACCATTACGTAAATAATCAGTAACATTCGCCGATCATTTTTAGCTTTAAGCTGTTGTGATTGAACGCAATTGATCGAAACTTTCGTGCGATGCGGTCAATACAATATTGGATAAAAGAGGTGATCAGGCAATTTATTGAACATTTTCATTGTTTCTCATCAAATCCATCTGTAAAGTATATAAAAAGGCAGATTCTTTGTGCCGAGGGCCCACAGCAGAAGTATAAGTTACTTTGGACAAAGTACATCTTTGTTCATGTACAAGGGCTGGGTGGAGTATTCGAGTCCAATAAACAGTTTCATCTCGCAGTCATTTCTTGATTACTGGCGGGGTGGGGATTTTGCCAGATAATGATTGCATTTTATGTAACACCACCCGTAGATGTAGTAGTGCATGCATGTTGTACCTTCAGGGGGTAGGTTACCTCCAAGCCTGTCTGACTTCAGCCGGGATGCCAGCCGCAGTACGAGGGAGAAAGTCATGGAAAAGCCAGTGTCATTGAGCGCATCTACCACAAACCTGTTTTTGCTCACCGGGGCAACCCTCAAATCATGGATTGTCATCGCGTTTGCAGTACTTGCGCTGGCGTTGTCCGGCGTAACGCAAGCACAGCAAGCTTATCTTGTTTCATACGGTTCGAGCGTTGTTTATTCAAGCGCAAGTGTGCCTGCCGGTGTGGCTGTGGATGCGAACGGCAATCTGTACATCGCCGATTACTCCAACAACCAGGTATTGCTGGAGACCCTCCAGGCGAATGGTACTTATGTGCAGAGCACGATCGGCACAGGATTCCTGAGCCCCTCCGGCGTTGCGGTCGATGCTTTAGGCAATGTGTATATTGCCGACACGGGCAATGGGCGCGTGGTCAAGGAGGAGTTTATCTCGGCTGGCAATTATTCACAGGTCGTCATTATGGCCAGTGGCAACGCCTATATCGCGGCGCCGACAGGCATCGCGGTGGCGTCCAATGGCAATGTGTATGTGTCGGATCCGAACAAAAGTAATGTCATCCGGCTGGCCAGCGGCAAGTACACCGTGACTCTGCTGGCCAACTCTGCCACAGGACTGATTGTGCCCGAGGGCGTCGTCGCGGATAGTTATGACAACGTATTCATCGCGGATACGGACGCAGGTGTAATCGAGGTTCCCACTACTTGCACCCTGCCCGCAACCTCGGCCTGCAAAGTCGTTATAGGAACCAGTATTGCTTCGCCCAATGGCGTGGGTGTGGATGCGCAGGACAATATTTACATTTCATCGTATTCAGGCACCGGCGGACAGGTATTCAAGGAAACGCTCATTTCCGGCGGCACCTACTCACAAACGACGCTTGCGACCAACCTGCCCCAGTTGAATGGCATTGCGGTCGATTCCAAGTATGACTTTTACGTGAGCACAAGCTCGCCCGATCAAGTTCTTGAGTTCTCGCCCACCAACGTCAACTTCGGCAACGTCTCTGTGGGTGCCACTAGTTCCGTTCTAACGCTCAACTTCATTTTTACCAGTGGCGGCAGCATTGGTTCGATTCAGGCGGTTGAGAGAGGCGCGGTGGGTGCTGATTTCGCTGTTGCCCCGGGCGGCACCTGTCTTACGGGGACTGTGTATGCAGCAGGTTCCACATGCACGGTCAATGTAACCTTTACACCACTGTATCCAGGTACTCGGTTTGGCGCAATTGAGTTCATGACCACCGATGCCGTGCCCAGACTTTTTGCGCAAGCGTATGTCTATGGTACGGGCCTGGGCCCGCAGGTAGTTTTTTTGCCCGGCATAGAGAATTACAATTTCGGCAACCTGGGAACACAGGCAACTGTTGCTGTGGATGGCAACGACAATATTTTTGCCACCTCCAGCAGCAACCCGATTGCCTATGAGTACACCGCGGCCAGCGGCTACTCGAATGCGATCGTGCTCCCGGGCAACTACACGACGCTTTCCGACATCAACACGGACGGCGCGGGAGACGTATATCTGACCTCGAGCAGTGCCGGCATCTGCTACAAGCTAATTGCCGCGGACAACTTTAACACCATCATCAATGTGGAAACCGGCGTCACAACTCCTCAAGGCTCCACGGTCGATGGACAGGGCAATATTTTTGTGGCCGGAAAGACCTTCATCAATGAGATTCTAGCCGCCAATAACTACTCCCAGATCGTTCAAATCTATGCTGGAACCACGGGCATCGCCGACATCGCGGTCGATGGCAGAGGCAATCTGTTTATCCTTTACACCACAGGCGGCGGTTACGTGGATGAACTGTTGGCAGTGAACGGCGCGGTGCCGGCCAATGCGCAGCCGGTCAAGCTCTCCCTCGACCCCAACTTCCATTGCTGCAACAACACCACGGCCATCAAGGCGGATGCCGAGGGCAACATCTACATCTCCGACCACAATCAAGGCGTGGTATACGAGTATTACGTTTCCACCAACTTCACAACCGGCACCGTGGTTTTCCCATTCCAAGGCGCCAGCGGCGTGGCGGTGGACAGCCAAGGCAACATATGGGCGACATCGAATTCGCTGAATTACATTGGCGCGTTGACCACGGCAACCGCGCCGACAGAGTATTTCAATGCGACCACAGTGGGCAACACCAGCACCGACAGCCCCAAAACGGTCTACATTGAGAACATTGGCAATGAGCCACTGGCCTTGCCGGTATCGTCCACCGGGCTGAATCCTTCCATCTCTGTGGGCTTCACCTGGACGGCGACGGGAACCACCTACAATCCATCCACTCAAACCAATGTCAACAATTGCCCGGTCTCATCGGGTGCAGGCTACAGCATTGGTCAGGATGTTGAGTGTGCCTTCCCAATTAGCTTTACTCCTGTTTATGCAGGCGACACCACCGGATCCTTGGTGCTGACGGATAATGATTTCAATACGAGCAATTCCGCGCAAACGATCTACCTGAATGGCACGGGCAATTCGCCGACCATGACAGTAACCGCCGACAGTTACACAATCGGCACCAATGGTCCAGCGCCTAATTATCAATACACTCTGGACGGCCCTCTTGGTTCCACCAGCTGCACAGGTACGCCGGCAATTAGCTCGGCCCTGCCTGCCGGCCCGCCGTACCCCATGGGCACGTACACCATCACCATTACGCAGGGCAAGCTGAAGTGTACCGCCTACACCCACTACAAATTCGTCAATGGCACCATCACAGTCGGCAAGAACCAGGCAGTGCTGACATTAACCACCACCAACGCCACAATGCAGTATGGTATGCCAGTACCGAATCTGAGCGGCAACTACACTCTGACTGGATTCCAAGGAACTGATACACAGGCATCCTCCTGCACCGGCGCGCCGAACATCACGACCGTGGCCACCAGTACCTCGTCGCCTGGAACCTACGCAATCACCGCGGCTCCCGGATCGCTGGTCTGCACGTCGACCAACTACAACTACTCCTTCAATGTGGTGAATACGGGTGTGTTGACTATCACGAAGGATACGCCCACCATCAATTGGACGCCATCGCCGGTGGCCATTCTTTCCGGAACCGGGCTTGTGGCCAGCCAATTGAATGCACAGGTATTCGACAATACGACCAACGTCAGTGCCGATGGAACCTTCGTCTATAAATATGGAACGACGGTGGTCTCCGTGGGTTATGTCCTGCCCCTGGGCCCCGACAGCATTTGCGTGACTTGGACGCCGTTGGCCGCATACAACGCAGACTTCAACACCGCCACTATGTGCAACACCATCTACGTTGAAACGAGCTTGAAAATCACGGCCAACAATGTAGGCATCACCTACGGCGCGACTCCGGCATTCAATTACACTTCAAACCCGGCAACCATGCCCAGCGGGTGCACCGGCACGGTGACGTATTCGTTGTCTCCGGTTCCGGCTTACACGCCTGATCCTGTGGGAAGCTACACAATCACTCCGGCGGGCATTACCTGTACCTACGCCAGCGGATATTTGCCGGTCTATGTGACCGGCAGCCTGACAGTCAGCAAGGACGCGCCGACGGTAACCTACTCGAATGCCTCCATCCCGTACGGGACGGCACTTAGCAGCATCGCGGTGACGGCTGTCAACTCCAACAACAGCACGAATGTCCTGAGTGGCGGCACGCTCAGCTACACTTGGGCAGGCACTTCGGAGCCGGCAACCTTCATTCCGCCCTACGGCACAGGCCAACTTTGTGTAACCTGGACGCCGAATGCTTCGTTGATCTCCGGGACCAGCCTGGCGTATTCGTCCGAGTATTCAGCAACCACCAACTGCCAGAACATCACCGTCACGCAGGGGCTGTTGACGATAACGGCCACGCCTGGCGCCACGGCGGTCTATGGCTCGACGCTGCCCAATAGCACCTACACCTACGTCATTACAGGTTTCGTGGGCAATGACGGATCCGGATTCCTTGGCAACGACGGGCCGAGTGGCGCTACCTTTGGCGGCTCGAACGTGGTTTGCTCGGGTGCCCCGGTTCTGTCAACCCCGGTCGATGGCCAGACCAACCCGTATCCATCTGTGGGCATCTACACGGTGGGTGTCAGCACCACTGGATTTGCCTGCACTGGTTACTTGTTCAAGATCAACACCGGCGAACTGCACATCACGCCGGCGACCCTGACGATTCAACCCGTGGCAGTTTCCCAGTCCTATGACTCGCAGGTACCAACCTACCAGTACCAGTGCTTACTGAATGGCACGCTGCTTGGCACCAATAACTGCGGAGCAGGAGTGACGGCTGTTACAGGCACACCGGGCATTAATGCCACGGCAACCATTCGAGCCAGCTCAATTCCGGGTGTGGTTTATTACACCTCGAATGTCGGCACGTATTCGCTGAAAGCCTCCTTGGGCAGTTTGAAATCAGCCACGGGTGACTATACCTTCAGCTTCCAGCCAAACACCTTGACACTGACGACCTCACCGCAATCTCTTACGGTGCAGCCGTACAGCATCACAATGTACCAGTCAACCTGTCTCGCTTCGGGTGTTCCGGCTCCTGCTTACAAGATCACAGGTCTGCTCAACTGGGACACGCAGGCATCCACCACCACGGGCGCTCCTGTTCTCTCCATTCCAACTTACACAGGAAACTGTGCCAAGGGGACCTACACCATCCAGTCGGCAACAGGCACTTTGGCTCTGGACGTGTATAACGGACAAACCGATTACAGCGGTATCATTTACGGTACCGCAACCCTGACTATTAAGTAGCACAGGTTGCGTTTGAACCAGGGCCGGGGTAACCCGGCCCTAATTTTTTTCTGGTGGTACTATGCACGAGAAGAGAAGAAGCGAAGAGCTGCTGGCTGCACAGAACAAGGCGGCGGCACTGTTTGCAGCCATCGAGGAACGCGACCTGATCCGCGCAGGAATTTGCGAAAGTGAATTAAACGAGGCCATTTACTGACCTGCCCCCAAAAATCCGCACACAGCCGACTACGAAATCGTAGATTGGAAGAGGAGCGCAGCTGGCCGAGTGCGAAGGTGATCGAGGCGTTGGCGGATGTCATGGTGCTCAAGGGAGTGCCAGAGCACATTCGATCGGACAATACCGGGGTCCCCAGCGACAGATCTAGGTCGCTGGGGTGGAATGGGCCGGAGTTTGTGGCCCGCGACTTGCGTAAATGGCTGGCCGCAACGGGCGCGAAGACACTGTACATCGAGCCCGGCTCTCCCTGGGAGAACGGCTACTCCACCCCACGAAGCAAGCTTCGCGGGGGCCCCGGCTACTGCGAAAGCTTTAACTCGAAGCTGCGCGATGAGTTTTTGAATGGGGAGATTTTCTACTCGATGAAAGAAATCCGGGTGCTGGCCGAGCGCTGGCGCGTGCACTACAACACGGTGCGGCCACACTCTGCACTGGGCTACAAACCACCCGCGCCGCAGGCCTGGGCGGGAGCCGCGGGAACAAAGATGAACACTGCGTTCAACGAGGGGCATGGGAAAGTGGAAAGCAAAGAACGCTTCCCACTTTCCCATGCCCCCGGATACTGCGACGAGATGAATCAAAAACTCGTTGCGCTACACTAACAATCAAACTGGTACAAAAGATCGGGCAGGCCACTATGGACATCATTGGGCGCGAATACGAGGTAAACGAAGACGAAGACTGATTCGACTTCAACTGGAGAGAGAATCGAGTCGGAGAGCAATCGCCCGGTTTGGCGCTCTCATTATCGATTGACTATCTGCCCGACCGCTGTCCGGTATCGCTAGAATGAAAAGATCGAGGCAGGGCCTTCGTCATTAGTGGTTCGAGAAGAGCACTGGGTTGAACCGGTACTAGAACCTGCGCCAGACAAAGTTGAGCCTAAAACGCCGGTATGCAATGAACTCATAACCAATTGATATATAATGAGATGTTGACAATTGGGGCCTGTAGCTCAACGGTTAGAGCAGGGGACTCATAATCCCTTGGTTGGGGGTTCAAATCCCTCCGGGCCCACCAAGGAATTTGCGCGCGCATGCTGTTTGCCAATGGCATCATGCGGTTGTGTCCAATGGCGGCGGAAAGGCCGGCGGCGGATGCTTTGATCAAGCAGAAGCAGCAAAGCCCCGTCGGGGCTCATTACTTTTGTACTGGATTTAAACGGCCAATCTCCTTGAACCAAGTGGTTCTATTTTGAAAAATCCTTAATTCACTGAACCTCAATGGGACAACCTGAAATTCTTCACTATACTTTACCTTTGCGCCTTCATGAAATTGCATGAAACTTTTCTTGGCCCCCTTCGCTGTTCCAAGCGAAGGGTACAAGCGAGCACCGCCAAATTGCAGAATCACCGTACCGGAGAGAGCCATCCATGACGTTCACCCAAGGTCGTACATTGTTTGAGTCAACCATCGCCGCCGGCAAGCTGAAAACCACAGTTGCAATCCTTGTGCTTGCCCTCGCCGCCATTCTTGCTCCCACCGCGGGAGCGCATGCCCAGGCGGCGAATTTTGTGAGCTTTCAGCGCACGCTGCCGATCACGCTGAACGGGCCGACGGGCGTGGCCGTGGATGGGGCCGGCAACATCTACATCGCAGAGAACAACCTGGGCGAGATTCTGAAGACCAGCGCGCTTCCATCCGGAGGCTTTGCAGCGCCGGTTGTGGTTGCGAACCTGCCGGGCGTCTATAGCGTGGCGGTGGACACGGCGGGCAATGTGTACGCGACGCAGCCAGCCATCTCAAGCGGGGCGTTCCTTATTGCCGCGAGCGGGGGCGGGTATACGACGCCACAGTTGATAGGCACGTTCTCAAACCCGGTGGGCATTGCGGTGGATTCGTCTTTCAACGTGTATGTGACCGACGACGGGGCAAACGCGGTCTATAAACTGACGCCCGCCAGCGGCAGTTATACAAGAACTACCATCGGCAGCGGGTGGACCAATCCAGTGGGTGTTGCCGTGGATGGATTCGGGGACGTTTATGTCGCGGATTACAGAGCCCGGTGGATTATCGAAGAAGTCTACTCCGGTGGTGTCTACACGGCGGTGAACCTTGGCAATGGCGATTTTGGCGCGCCCAGTGGAGTGGCAGTTGATTCAGCCGGCAATGTGTATGTGGTGGACTATTCGAAACAGGGCACCTTCAAGCTGACGCCGACCAATGGTGGCGCGTATGTTGAGGCGCAGACTTCAATTTATTTAGGTCGGCCGTACAATGCGGCGGTGGATTCGCTGGGGAACATGTACCTGGCCGATTATGGAAATTCCTCGATTGTTGAGATCAGCAACAACTTCGGCTCATTGGGCGTTGGCCAGACCAACAGCGGGAACAACCAGGTGGAGGCAAACTTCATCTTCAACACGACGGCCACCGTGGGCGGAACCGTGGCGATGACGAATGGAAATCCCAATGCGGACTTTTTTGCGTTACCGGCGCCGCTGTCGAATTGCAATGCGGGCACGACCTATACTGCGGGCCAGCTTTGCGCTGTCTTTGTGGGCTTCACGGCCAAGGCGCCGGGTTTGCGCACCGGCTCCATCGCGCTGACCGACCAGAGCGGCAATGTGATTTCAGTCGCGGGCAACTTCAGTGGCTTTGGAGTGGCTCCCCGTGCGGGAATATTGCCGGGCACATGGGGCAACATTGCCGGCGGCATAGCGCAGACGAACTTTGCCAACGCCGTCACCGTTGACGGCAACAATGCGATATACACGGTGGCCAGCAACAACGTCTATGTGACGCAGAATTTTGCCGCCAGTTGGACGCAGGTCTTCAACGGGGCGGTGCACCACGCCACCGGCGCGGCGGTTGATGGCAGTGGCAATGTTTTTGTCTCGACGATTGACGGCTTGGTTTTTGAGTGCGTGCCGGTTGCGGGTTCCTACACGCAAACCATGGTTGTGAATGAAGGCAACAGCCTGCAGAACATTGCACTGGACGGCAACGGGAAGATTTTTCTGATTGACACAGCGGCGCAGGCCATTGAGGAGGCGATCCCCAACGGGGCTGGATACACGCTGGCAATGCTTGAACGCAGCTTCAACATCGACCTGGACCCGACCAGCGTGCCTTACGGCATTGCGGTGGATGCCTACGATGACCTGTTTGTCACGGATTACGCCCTGGGGAGGGTCTATGCCGGTGTGCCGCAATCGAACGGGAGCTACCTCTTTTTTGATGTGGTGCGCGGCCTGGATGCGCCCCTGAATGTGGTCGTGGACCCGGCGGAGAACCTGTATGTGGGCGACACGGGGCAGAACACCGGCACGCCGACCATCTACCTGGCGCACATCGCGAATATTCTCGCCGGCAATTACACAACCTCCTATGACCTGTTCCCGATGGCGACGACCATAGCCTCGTACCCACTGGATGGTTTGGCGATGGATGCGGCGGGCAACTTCTATGTGACCGACAATGACCCGAATGGGAGCATCTATCAGATCAATTTATTGACCGACTCGCTGAACTTTGCCAGCACCGCGCTTGGGGTGGTGAGCGCGGACAGCCCGCAGTCGGTATGGCTGGCGAACACGGGCAATGCCAATTTGTCCATCAGTGTGCCGGGTGGCGGGCAGAACCCGAGCATCTCAAACAACTTCCTGCTGGGCGCAGGCGGCACGGAGATTTACCCGGGCGTGACGACGCCGGTTTCAGATTGCCCGGTGGTTGCCCCGGGTGGCGCGGCGGGCACGCTGGCCGATGATTCGGTATGCGCGCTGCCGGTCAGTTTTGAGCCGCTTGTTTCGGGTCCGATCACGGGGCAGGTTGTGGTCACTGACAACAGCCTCAACCAGGCAACGCAGCAGGTGGTGGCGCTGAACGGAATCGGGCTGGTGGAGGGAACAACGACGGTTGTAAGTTCCTCGCTCAACCCATCAAATTATGGTGTTCAGGTGACGTTGACCGCGGTGGTTGCGCAGACCAGCGGCACGCTAGCGCCGACCGGTTCCGTGCAGTTCAAGATGAACGGCAATCTTCTCGGCGCGCCGATTGCGCTGGTTGATGGCGTTGCGGAGTACACCTCGAACCAGTTGCCGGCGGGCACGGACCACATCGTGGCGATCTACACGCCCAACAGCGCGAATTTTTCGGGCAGCACCTCGGCCACATTCAACCAGGTTGTGAATGCGGACACGCCGTCGATCACGCTAGTCTCCTCGGTGAATCCCTCGTACACCGGCCAGTCCGTGACGTTTACCGTGAATGTGGCGCAGGCTTATGGCAGCGTTGTCCCGACCGGGACAATTCAATTCACGTCGAATGGCATCAACATCGGCACGCCGATCAACCTGGTGAATGGGCAGGCGAGTTATGCCACCAGCACACTGCCCAGCGGCAGTGACACAATCGTGGCCAACTTCACCTCGGCCAACACGAGCATCAACAGCGGGACCGCGACGCTGGTGCAGACGGTGAACATCAATGTCCCGGTGATCACGCTGACCTCCTCGGTGAATCCCTCGGTGGCCGGGCAACCGGTGACCTTCAATGTGGTGGTGGCGCAGACGCAGGGTGCGCTGATCCCCACCGGGACGGTGCAATTCACGGTGAACGGCGTGGCGCTGGGCTCGCCGATCACGCTGGTCAGCGGCACGGCGACCATCAGCTCCAACTCGCTGCCCAACGGCGTGGATACGATTGTGGCGAGTTATACCTCGAACACGGTGGATTTTGCCAACGGGACCGCGACGCTGGTGCAGACGGTGAACATCAACGTGCCGGTGATCGGTTTGAGCTCGTCGCTGAACCCGTCGAATTACGGTCAGACAGTGACGTTCAACGTATCAATCGGCCAGGCAGCGGGCGCGCCGGTGCCGTCGGGCACGGTGCAGTTCACCATGAACGGCAACGCGTTGGGCACGCCTTACACGCTGGTGAACGGCACGGCGAGTTACATCACCAACAACCTGCCCGCGGGCGCGGACGTGATCACGGCCATCTTCACGTCGGCCAACCAGTATTACGCAAGCGGCACGGCCTCGCTGACGCAGACGGTGAACATTGACACGCCCTCGATCGCGCTGACCTCATCGCTCAATCCCTCGACCTACGGCCAGCCGGTGACCTTCAACGCGGTGATTGCGCAGGCAGCGGGCTCCATCCAGCCGGCGGGCAGCGTGCAATTCTTCGGCAACAACGGCGGTGGCAATGTCGCGTTGACCACGCCGCTGCTTCTGGTGAACGGCATTGCCACCTTCAGCACCAACGCGCTGACCGCGGGGACGTGGCTGATCTCGGTGGTGTACACGTCCACCTCGCCCAACTTTGTGAGCGGCACGGCCATGCTGACGCAAATTGTCAACAAGGTGACGCCGATTGTCTCCATCTCGACCTCGGCCAACCCCATCTTTGTCACGAACCCGATCACGCTGGTGGGCTCGGTCACTGGCTATGCGACCAATGTCGGCACGCTGACGTTTTATGACGGCACGACCGTGTTGTGGACGGGCGCACCGGGAGTCAACGGTATTGAATTGCAGCTGCCGAACCTGGCTGTCGGCTCACACAACCTCTTCGTCAATTACAGCGGCAACGCGAACGTCTCCGCAGGCTCGAGCACGGTGATCGTCGAGAACGTCGAGGACTTCACCATTGTCACCGCCTCGGCGCCCACCAAGCCCATCCAGTCCGGCGACACGGCAACCTACACCTTCACGTTCACGCCGGTCGGGCCATTAACCACGATGCCTGCCGACATCAACCTGACCCTCACCGGCGCGCCGCCGGACAGCACGGTGACGTTGACGCCGAACCCGGTGGCCAACGGCTCGGGGACCACGACCGTGACCTTCCTGCTCAAGGTTTCGCCTGGGCTGGTTGAGCTCAAACCGGAGCAACGGCCCGGCTCGCGCATTCCGGCGCCGCTCTATGCCGCGCTGCTGCTGCTGCCTTTCGCCGCCAAGTTGCGCAAGGCCGGCAAACGCCTGGCACGCCACGCGGCGGTGCTGCTGTTGATTGTTGCGGGCGCCACTACGCTCATCGGACTCTCCGGCTGCGGGCAAAGCCTGATTCCCGAGTGGACGATGACCCTGACGGCAACCTCCGGCACGCTGCAACACTCTGTGGATGTGAGCGTGCGCGTGCAGTAAACCGCACAGAGGCAAACACTAAAAGGTCGCCGGGCAACCGGCGGCCTTTTTTGCATTGGATGATGCACCTGTATGACAGTGGTTACGCGCGAGATGCAGAATTTTGCGGGAGCTGGCGCTCCTTCTCAACCGCAAGAATGAAGGTTGTTGGTACCCCGGTTTCAAAATCGAGACCGGGGGGCAACCAAAAAGTTGGACGTGGAGAGAAAGAACCAAAGCAAGAGCAACCGCGGATTCTTCGACTGCGTTCGTCGCGATGCGACGAACTGCGCTCAGAATGACAAACGTTGGGAGAGCGGAATCCGATGGTATCCCACGTATCGCTCGGGCGATGGATGGGGCACTTGGCGACCGCGGTTATCAATGGCATGTCGGATGTGACGCGCAACGGGGAAGATTTTTGGGGGACGGGAGTGCGGGTGGTTAACCCGTGGGAAGATTGACTCAATCTTCCAATTCAAGTTGATTCATAGTTTTTGCGTGCGCTCAACATTGCGCACGCCATGCACGCGGCGGATGGACTGCACCATGCGGGTGAGGTGGTTGACATCGCGGGCCTCGACGATAAACTCCAAAATCGCCTCGCCGTTTTCGACGCTGCGGGTGTCAACGCCGCGGATGTTGGTGTTGTCGTCGCTGATGATGGCGGTCATCTCCTTGAGCAGTCCGGCGCGGTCGTCGCAGTGGATGATGATTTTGACGGGGTAGCGCTGCGCTACCGCCTGCGCGCTCTCGGGCATGCGGGCCCATTCGACGGCTATGCGGCGGTCGCTTTCGTACAGCAGGTTATTGACGTTGGGGCAACTGCGCGCATGGACGGCGACGCCCTTGCCGCGGGTGATGTAGCCGACGATGGCCTCGCCGCGGATGGGATTGCAGCAGCGCGCGCGATAGACGAGCAGGTCGTTCTGCCCCTCGACTTGGAGGGACTCCGTGCCGGTGAGGCGGAGCTTGCGCACGGCCTCGTTGACGGCGGCCTCGCCGGTGGTGGGTTTTTCCTCCTCCTCGCCGGCGATGGGGCGGACGAAGCCGGGGGCGAGTTTGTTGAGCACCTGCTGGGCGGAGTGCTTGCCGCTGCCGAGCGTGGCCAGCAAATCGGTGGCCGTGACCACGCCATATTCGCCGGCGATGCGCGCGAGGTCGTTGTCATCCCAGTGGTTGAGTGGGACCTTGAATTTGCGAGCCTCGCGCTCGAGGAGCTTGCGGCCGGTTTCAATGGCGCGCTCGCGCTGCTCTTCGTTGATCCAGTGCTTGATTTTGTTGCGCGCGCGCGGGCTTTTGACAAAGGTGAGCCAGTCGCGGCTGGGCTTGTGGTCCTTCTGCGTGACGATCTCGACGATGTCGCCGGTGCGCAGCTTGGTGCGC
>JAJXXN010000292.1 GCA_021781075.1 Acidobacteriota bacterium
AAGTGTTGCATCTCAATTCAAAGGTTGGTGGCAATCATGAGTGAGCAGGCGGAAGAAATTGCGGTTCAAGCGGCGCAGTTGCCGCAGGTGCGCGTGGCGGTGCTGGGCGCAGGCAAGATGGGCGGCATCCTGCTGCAGGCGTTTTTGAAGCAGAACCTGTTTGCGCCGGAGCAGATGCGCGCGACGGTGGGGCACGCGGAGCGGGCCCTGGCACTGTCAACACAATGGGGTTTTGAGGTGACGACGGACAACGCAGCCGCGGTGAAGGATGCCGACCTGGTTTTGATCGGGGTGAAGCCACTCCAGGTGGATGCGCTGGTTGCGGAGATCAGGAAGAGCGTAAAAAAAGGCGCGCTGATTGTGAGCTTTGCGGCGAGCGTGAAGACAAGCGCGATTGAAGAGGGCCTTGGCGGTGAGGCGGCCGTGGCGCGCGCCATGCCCAACACGCCGGCAGCGCTGGGGGCGGGCGTGACGGCGCTGTGCAAGGGAAGGTTTGTGAGCGGGAAGCAGATGGATCTTGCCACGCGCGTCTTTGAAACAGTGGGCCGCACCGTGGTGGTGGACGAGAAGCACATGGACGCGGTGACGGGCCTCTCGGGGTCGGGGCCGGCGTATTTGTACATCATCATTGAGGCACTGGCGGAGGCGGGAGTGAAGGTGGGCCTGCCGCGCGACACGGCCACGCTGCTTGCGGCGCAGACGACTTACGGCGCGGCGCGGATGGTGCTTGAGACGGGCTACCATCCGGCGCTGTTGAAGGACGCGGTGACCACGCCCGCGGGCTGCACGATTGACGGCATTCTTGAACTGGAAGAAGGCGGGTTGCGCGTGACGCTGATCAAGGCGGTGATGCGCGCGACGGAACGCGCGCGGCAGTTGGCGTGCGGGTGAGTAAAATCTTCAAGTGGCTGAAGCGATGGCAAGCATAACCCCCAAACGACCGGATTGGCTGCCCGCGTACATCCCCGAGTGGCAGGGATTGCGCGGGTTTGCGATTCTGTTCGTCGTTTTCTACCACTGCCATGCGCTGCTGGAAGGCACGTGGGGTTATCACGCGTCGCTGTGGGGATGGTCGGGCGTTGAGCTGTTCTTTATTTTGTCGGGCTACCTGGTCACGACGATCTTGTTGGGCGAGCGCGAGAAGCCGCCTTTCCTGAAAAAGTTTTACCTGCGGCGCGCGCTGCATATTGTGCCGGTGTACCTGTTGGTGCTGCTTGTCTGTTACACGATTCCCGATTGGTTTCTGGGGCAAAGCTGGGCGCAGGCAACGCGCTGGCAGACGATAGTCGGCTACCTGTGCTTTGCGCAGAACCTGCGCCACTCGCCGCTGCCGGGGACGCTGGGGCCGACGTGGTTTTTGTCCGTGGTGGTGCAGTTTTATGTGGTGTGGGCGCTGGTGATGCGCTTTGTGCGGCGCATTCCCCTGCTCGCGCTCATGCTCATCGCAATGATGGCCACCTCGATTGGGATGCGCCACTACTACATGCATTTCAAATGGCTCAACCCGACGCACACGCTGATCCACATGGACGGCATTGCGCTGGGGAGTTTGATGGCGCTGGGGATCTACACGCTGCCCGTGGCGCGCGCGGCGTGGATGTGGCTGGGCGTCGCGTGGGCGGCACTGGGTTTTTGGGCCGTGGCAACGGTGGCCGGGGGAACGTCTCTGCTGGATACGGCACTGTGCTTCGGCTACGGCGGTGTTGTGTTGTTTGCGATGGCAACGAGCGGGATGAAAACGCCGCTGCACTGGCTGATGAGCAAGGGGCCGCTCGCATTTTATGGGACGATCAGCTACGGTCTTTACCTGAGCCACATCCTGGTCTTTGTTTATTACGGCTCGTTCAGCGCGCGGTTCGACCAGATGGGCGTGAGCGGGCATTTGATTATCCTTGCATTGAGGATTGTCGCGGCGACTGTCTTTGGCGCGATTTTGTACTACGGCGTGGAATCGCAGTTTATGAAATTGAAAAATAATTTTTCGTGAATTGAAAAATCAAAGAATTACGATTGCGCAATGCCACACTGTGATTCGAGTCACGCCCGGCGGAAAGTCCGCGCTGCTACTCTGGTGATGGACACGACCGGAGGTGATCCTCATGAGTGCATCCACGAACCAGCCGAAGAATTCCCTTCCCCTGACAAACGATGAATTGAGACTGATGAATGCGTATTGGCGCGCGGCCAATTATTTGTCCGTGGGCCAGATTTATTTGAAGGACAACCCGCTTTTGGAGCGCGGGTTGACGCTCGACGATGTGAAACCGCGTCTGCTGGGGCACTGGGGCACGACGCCGGGGCTTAATTTTTTGTACGTGCACTGGAACCGCATCATCAAAGCGCGTGACTTGAACCTGCTCTACATCATCGGGCCGGGGCATGGCGGGCCGGGGTTGGTTGCAAACAGCTATCTTGAAGGCTCGTACACCGAGGTCTATCCGCATATTGAGCGAAACTCGGATGGGATCAAGCGCCTGTTCCGGCAGTTCAGCTGGCCGTATGGTATTCCGAGCCACGTGGCGCCCGAAACGCCGGGGTCCATACACGAGGGCGGCGAGTTGGGCTACTCGCTGGTGCATGCGTACGGAGCGGCATTCGACAATCCCGACCTCGTGGTCGCATGTGTTGTCGGTGATGGCGAGGCAGAGACAGGGCCGCTGGCGACAAGCTGGCACGGCAATAAGTTTTTGAACCCCGCGACCGATGGCGCGGTGTTGCCGATTTTGCATTTGAATGGGTACAAGATTGCGAACCCAACGGTGCTGGCGAGGATTCCGCAGGCGGAGTTGGAAGCGCTGATGCGCGGCTACGGATATGAGCCATACACGCTCGAGGGCCATGAGCCGGAGGAGATGCACCAGAAGGCGGCGGCGACGTTTGACAAGATCTTCGACCGCATCGCGGAGATTCAACATGCGGCGCGGGTGAAGGGCGTAAAGGAGCGCCCGGCATGGCCGATGCTGATTTTGCGCACGCCGAAGGGATGGACCGGGCCGAAGGTTGTGGATGGCAAGCCGGTGGAAGACACGTGGCGCTCGCACCAGGTCCCGTTCAGTGAGTTGCGCGAGAAGCCGGACCATTTGCGTTTGCTGGAAGAGTGGATGCGCGGTTACAAGCCCGAGGAGTTGTTTGACGCTAAGGGCCGATTGCGCGAGGAGATTGCCGCGCTTGCCCCCAAGGGGCGCCTCCGGATGGGGATGAGCCCGCACGCGAATGGCGGCATGTTGTTGAAGCCGCTGACGGTGCCGAACTTCCGCAACTTTGCGGTGCCGGTGGAGGCGACGAAGCGGGGGGCATTGGAAGTGGAGAGCACGCGTGTTCTGGGCCGTCTGCTGGACAAGGTGCTTGAGGCCAACAAGGAAGAAAAACATTTCCGCATCTTTGGCCCGGATGAGACGGCGTCGAACCGGCTGGGGGATTTGATCCCAGGCGCGAAGAAGGCGTGGATGGCGGAAGAATTGCCGGTGGATGAAAACCTTTCGCCTGCGGGCCGGGTGATGGAAGTGCTGAGTGAGCACATGTGCCAGGGCTGGTTGGAGGGGTACCTTCTGACGGGCCGGCATGGATTTTTCTCGTGTTAGGAAGCGTTCATACACATTGTGGATTCGATGGTGAACCAACATGCGAAGTGGTTGAAGACGACGCGCGAGATTCCATGGAGAAAGCCGATTGCAAGTTTGAATTATCTGCTGACCTCGCACGTGTGGCGGCAGGACCACAATGGCTTTTCGCACCAGGACCCGGGGTTTATTGACCACCTGCTGAACAAGAAGGCCGATGTGGTGCGGATTTACCTGCCACCGGATGCGAACACGCTGCTTTCAGTGGGCGACCACTGTTTGCGGAGCCGGCATTACATCAATTTGATTGTGGCGGGCAAGCAACCCGCACCGCAATGGCTGACGATGGATGAGGCGATTCAACATTGCATGGCAGGGTTGGGAATTTGGAAATGGGCATCGACGGACGATGGCAAGGAACCGGACGTTGTGATGGCCTGCTCGGGCGATGTGCCAACGCTTGAGACGCTGGCGGCGGTGAAGCTGCTGCGCGGGCTGGCGCCTGAGTTGCGGATTCGGGTGGTGAATGTGGTTGACCTGATGACACTGCAGCCGGTAAGCGAACATCCGCATGGATTGTCCGATGAGGAGTTTGACCGGATTTTCACCGGGGACAAGCCGGTTATTTTTGCATTCCATGGTTATCCGTGGCTGATTCACCGCCTGACTTACCGGCGGCGGAACCACGACAACATTCATGTGCGCGGTTACAAAG
>JAJXXN010000014.1 GCA_021781075.1 Acidobacteriota bacterium
CTTGCCAAGGTACTTCTCCTTGATCGTCGGGTCGATAAGCCCAAGCCTCGACTTCTGGGTCTCATCCTGCAGCTCGTAGATCATGGCGTGCTGCCGGATTTCCACGTTCTCCTGGTTGGCCAGCTCGGCCGCCTTGCGCTCGGGACGGACGTTGAAGCCGATGATGATGGCATTCGAGGCCGAGGCAAGCAGCACGTCGCTCTCCGTGATCGCACCCACGCCAGAGTGGATGACCTTGATGCGCACCTTCTCGGTGGACATCTTGACCAGCGAATCGGCGAGCACTTCGACCGACCCGGTGACATCGCCCTTGAGGATGAGCGGAAGGTCCTTGACCCCGGCCTGGCGGATCTGGTCGGCAAGACCCTCGAGCGAAACACGCGCGCTCTTGGCCAACTGCGCCTCGCGCTCCTTCAACTTGCGGTACTGTGCAATGCCCTTGGCCTTGTCACGGTCGGCCACGACAAGGAATGTGTCACCGGCATCCGGCATCGCCTCAAGACCCAGTACCTCGACCGGGGTCGAGGGTCCAGCGGTCTCCAGCGCGCGCCCGCGGTCATCAAACATGGCGCGTACCTTGCCGAAGGTGTTGCCCACAATGTAACTGTCATTGACGTTCAGCGTGCCGTCCTGCACCAGCACCGTGGCCACTGTGCCGCGGCCGCGGTCCAGCTTGGCTTCGAGCACCGTGCCCACCGCCTTACGGCCCGGCGTGGCCTTGGGTGCCTTGATGTCGCTCACCAGGCAGATCATCTCCAGCAACAGGTCGAGGTTGATCCGCTTCTTCGCCGAGACATCGACAAAGACCGTGCTCTCCTCCGCGCCGCCGCCCCACTCCTCGGGAACCAGGCCGCGGTCGGCAAGCTGTTTCTTGACGCGGTCGGGGTTGGCCTCGGGTTTGTCAATCTTGTTTACCGCCACAATGATTGGCACATTGGCCGCTTTCGCGTGGTCAATTGCCTCCAACGTCTGCGGCATCACGCCGTCATCCGCGGCGACGACGATGACGACAATGTCCGTGACCTTGGCGCCGCGCGCGCGCATGCGCGTAAAGGCCTCGTGCCCCGGCGTGTCGAGGAAGACGATCTCGCGGCCGCTCGCCGGTGAACCCTCCTTGTTGAAGCGGACCTTGTAGGCGCCAATATGCTGGGTGATGCCACCAGCCTCACCCGCCGCCACCTCGGTCTCGCGGATTGCATCAAGCAGCGAAGTCTTGCCGTGGTCCACGTGGCCCATCACGGTAACCACCGGCGCCCGCGGGACCTCGTGCTCGTCAATGTTGTCGCTCTCGAGTATCTCCTCCAGGCTCTGGTTGGCCAGTTCCTCCTCGTAGCTGATCACCTTGGCATCCGCGCCGAACTTCGCGCTCAGGTCCTTGACCATCTCCGCGTCCATGGATTGGTTCACCGTCACCATCACGCCGCGCATCAAAAGTGACGCGATCAGGTCTTTGGCGCGAATCTCCAGCTTCTCCGCCAGGTCCTTGACACTGATGCCTTCCGTGACCGTGATCTCACGCGTGATGGGAATAGGCTCGTTGGGGTTGTACTGTGGGCCACTGAAACGCGGTGGCGGCACAAAACCCTTCATCGGGCCTTCCTTGGTTTTGGGATACTGGTTGCGGGCACCGCCACGCCCCTTCTGCGCTGTACGCTGTGGGCGCTGGTTTTCCATCGGTGGCGGAGTTGCCCCTCCGGCACCGAAACCGCCGGGACGCGGGCCGGCAAATCCACCGGGACGGGGACCGCCAAAACCAGGGCGTCCACCGGGGCCTGTCGGGCCACCAGGACGCGTGGGGTGCTTGGGACGAGGACCGCCGGTGTACTGCCCTGGCACGCCCGGGCGTGATCCTGGGAAGCCTGGACGCGCGCCTCCTCGGTCAAAAATCGGCTTGCCGCGCTGGGGGCCGGCTGGCGTTGTTGGCACACTCGCCGCAGCCACAGCGGCTGGGTCTGCCTTGTAAACAGGTCGTGGGCCCGTCTGGGGCATCACCACGCGACGTGCAGGGGGTTGCGGCGCAACGGGGGCAGCCGGTACGACAGGTGCGGGAGCCGGTGCGGCTTCCACAACAGGCGCCGGTGTTGCGGCTTCCTTGTGAATCTTTGCCTCTTTGGCGGGCTTCGCCTCTTTGGGCTCTTCCAGTGTCGGCGGCGGAACGACTGGTGGCTTGACCACCACCGCGACGGGCGGCGGAGCCACTGCAACCGCAGGCTTGGCAACCACTGGCGCTGCCGGCGCTCTTGTGGCAATCGCCGGGGCCGCGGCAGGTGGAACAGCCACGATATTCGGAGCCTGGCGGGGCTGAGGCACAATCTTGCGCGGCGCGGGCTTCGGCTCTTCGACAACCTCAGGTTTGACCGGTGCCGCAGGTGCAACCTGCGCGGCCGGCTTCACCACAGCCTTGACCACGGTCGGAGCGGCAGCAACAACCGGCTTCGCAGCCGCAGCCTTCAAAGCCGGCTCTGGCGCGCTTCCCACCTGCTTCTGGGCAAGAACCGCCTTCAGCACATCGCCGGGCTTGGAAACATGTGAGAGATCGATTTTGGGAGTGATCGTCTGCTTGCCCTTCGCACTGGCAGACGCGGAAGAAGCCGACGAGCCACCGGACGTCAGTCGCGCCCTGACCTTTACGGCATCCGCCTCCTCAATCGAACTGGAGTGCGTCTTGCCTTCTCCGATGCCCATCTCCGTCAACACATCGAGAATCTGCCGGCTCTTGACTTCCAGCTCACGTGCGAGATCGTTGATCCTTACCTTGCTCATCCGCCTCTTTTCGGTTTGTGCCCTTGCCAGCTATTGCTTCATGCATGCCTCGCTGCCAGGGCCGGTTACGTCTTGAAACTGGCTCAATGGTTTGCTGGGGCGGCTCATCCTACTCGCCGCCCTCGTCATTCTGTTCCTGCGCTTCGGGACTCTCAGCCACCGTCAATTCTTCCGTGGCGGCCGCTTCCCGGCTTTCCAACAGATTTTCATTCGCCAACTCGGCAGCGCGGAGCACGGCTTCGGCATTTTCCGCCTCGGCCTCTTCCTGCCCGGCAAGCTGCTCACCCACCGCTTCCGCGGCCGCTTCGCCCTCACCGCTCTTCCCTTCGGCGTTCGCCGCCGTCTGCTCGCCATTTTCGAACTGGCCAAAGTAGTGGCGTACCGCGACACTGATTTTTTCCAGCGTCTTTTCGCCAATTCCAGGAATTTCTTCCAGTTGTTCGGGAGTCATGTCGGCCAGCGCCTCGACCGTGGTAATGCCGGCGGTTACCAGTTTCTGAAGGATCGAATCGCCAAGCTCGGTGACCTGCTCTATCGGGGTCGCGGGGCCGCCGCTGAGCGCCTGCATCTGCTGCTCAACCTCCTGCCGCTTCTCCTCTTCACTCTTGATGTCAATCTTCCAGCCCAACAGGCGGGCCGCCAGGCGCACGTTCTGCCCCTTCTTGCCGATCGCCAGTGAAAGCTGCGTGTCATCGACAATCACCTCTATCTGCTTCTCTTCGAGGTTGGTGATCGAAACCCGGCTTACCTTGGCCGGCTGCAACGCCTTCTCCGCAAAGGTTGTAATCTCATCCGAGTACTCGATGATGTCAATTTTTTCGCCGCGCAACTCGCGGATGATCGACTGCACCCGCATGCCCTTCATGCCCACGCACGCGCCCACCGGGTCCACGTCCTTGTCGCGGCTCATCACCGCAATCTTGGTCCGCTCGCCGGCCTCGCGCGCAATTGCGCGGATGGTCACCGTGTTGTCGTAAATCTCCGGGACCTCGGTTTGAAAAAGGTTCTGCACCAGCTCCGGCGCCGCGCGGCTCACAATCACCTGCGGGCCCTTGGCCGTGCGATCCACCTTGATGAGCACCACACGCACCCGCTCGCCCACCGCAAATGTCTCCAGCCTGGATTGTTCCCGCTTCGGGCACCGCGCCTCCGCCTTGCCCAAATCAAAAATGATCTCCTGGCCCTCAATGCGCTTCACCGTCGCATTCAGCACTTCCTTCTCGCGGTGCGCATACTCCTGGAAAATGTTGTCGCGCTCGGCCTCGCGCACCTTCTGGAAGATCACCTGCTTGGCCAGCTGCGCCGCAATGCGCCCCAATGGCGCCGTGTCCTTGTAAAGGCGAATCTCCGAGCCCACCTCGACGCCCGGCGCAAGCTCATTGGCCTCGCTCTGCTTGATCGTGTTCAGCGTGTCCTCAACCTCTTCGTCATCGGCCACAACCGTCTTAGATC
>JAJXXN010000096.1 GCA_021781075.1 Acidobacteriota bacterium
TGTACATGACAATGCCGGAGAGCAACTCGCTCATCACTTTGCCGATTCAACTGCCGTAATTCATCAACAGGGGCGCGGGGTTATACCCCGCGCCAGGAGATCATTTCATGACAAAATGGCTCGTGTTTGTAATTCTTTTCGTGGTTTTTTCCCCGTTTCATGCCTTCACACAGGACAGCCTAAAGTTCGATTTCAAAAACAGTTATGGAACAACCGCTAGTTTTGCGCCAAACTCGCATCACATCTTCATTGGCGAGTCGGAAGGGCGCAGCATTACAACATCTGGATTCGAATTTACTCATCGAATCTTTGAAAAATTCGGTGTAAAGTTCGACTATGTTGCAAATATCGAGCCTTACTACAGGGAAAGCGACCCAACAGCGTCACAAATGGTTGAGACATTCAATGGCAAAGTTTATTTCTCTTATACTGCCAATCCTGGAATACGAACAATCGTTAACCCCAATGGGTTTGGCGGGTATGATTGTTCCAGTCTTCCGCCTTTATGCCTGTCAATTTATTACACCCCCGGTCCAAGTGAAATTACTTATGGGTTTGCAACAACGCCGCTCGGTGTTCGTGCTGTTATGCTGCCTCATCATCGTATTCAACCAACATTTGCGGCTAATACCGGCTACGTTATAACAGAAAGGGCGATACCGATTGATGGCGCTGCGTTTGTAAATTATCAACTTTCTCTTGGTCCAGGAATACAGGTATTTACTTCGAAGAATACATCACTCCGCGGTGAATATCTCTTCCGGCACATTTCAAATGGCGGGTCAAGTATCGACCCTGGCATCGATCAGGGTGTTTTCCGCATAACCTTCAGTTATCATCGATGAGCAATCCCGGGAACTTTCTCAAGTTACCTGGGATTGCTCAATGCGGCCTGCCCGGCAACACAAAATGCTCCTCGCAGCGCGGCTCGTAGCAGTCGCCGGCCAGCTTCACCGGGCTTGCGTACGGCGCGGGCTTGCCGTCAATCAGCCGCTGCGTGTAAATTCCACGTGCGCCACAACGGCAATAGGCCATGCACTCCGTCACGCTGCCGCCGTAGGTGCTCACCAGCCAGGTCAACGTCAGCATCTCGCCAAAGGGAATGGCGCGAAAATCCAAATCCAGCCCGGCCACCAGCACATCGTGGTTCTGGTCGAGCAGGAATTTTGTGAAGGTGAAGAGGTCCTCGACAAACTGACCCTCGTCGATGGCCACGCACTCCACGCGCTTGCCGATCTGCTGCTCGGTCTGGTCAATAATCTCCAACACCTCCCAGGGGTTGGCGGAGTTGAACTCCGTCGCGCTCATCTTCACATGGCTCACCTTGTTGCGGCTTTCAATCAGCCCCGGCGCGCTCTTTGTGTCGTCGCTCGGCTTCAGCACCAGCACATGCTGGTTCGCATACTCGCGGCGCATCTCCGCGCGGCGCAACAGCTCCGCCGTCTTGTTGCTGCGCATGGGGCCCATCATCAACTCCAACCGTCCTGCCATCGCCTGTCCTTCCGCTCCTTTCGCGCCCACCAGCCTTGAGTAAACCACCGGCTACTCCCCGCCCAGCGCCTTGGCGAACTCATAAAAGAAGTCAAGCGACTTCCAATACGATTCCACCGGCAGGCGCTCATCCTGCCCATGGGCGCGCACGTCGCTCCGCTCCAGCGCAATCGCCGAGTAACCATAGCAGGGAATGCCCGCCTGCGCAAAATAAATCGAGTCGGTCGCGCCGTCCTCCATCTCCGGCGTCACCGGAATCCCCGGCCAGATTTCATGCGTGATGCGCGTCAGCGGCCCGAATACCTCCGGCAAAGGCGCGGGCGGCACAATTGCCTTCCGCTCCGGCGCCGTCGGCGAACTCACGCCATTGTCGGCAACATACTCAACGGCCAGCCCGGGGTCATTGAAAAGCGCAATCAGTTGCTTGCGAATCTCCTCGACCGAGTGCCCGGGAAAAATACGGCAGTTCACATTCGCCTCAGCCAGTTGCGGCAACGCGTTTGTCGCATGGCCCGCCTTCAGCATCGTCGCCACGCAGGTGGTGCGGAAATTCGAGTTGTACTCCGGGTCCGCGCTCAAACGCGCCACCGCGGACGCGTCAGGCGGCGTGGCCAGAATCGCCTTGATGTCAGCCGCGGTCTGCGCATCGCTCTCGCCGATGATGTTTTGAAAATAAGTCCGCGTCACCGCGTTCATCTCAAACGGAAATGCATAAGTGGAGAGCTTGTTGAGCGCGGCCATCAGTTCATAAATTGCATTGTCGGGCCGGGGCAACGAGCTGTGCCCGCCGCGATTTCGCGCCGTGACGCGGAAATCGGCGTAGACCTTCTCTGTCGCCTCAACGTCCGCAACCAGCGGCTTGCCACGCTCAAGTTCCACGCCGCCTGCATCAGGATTGATGACAAAGGCCGCATCCACCAGGTCACGCCGGTTTTTCACCAGCCAGGACGCGCCATTCGATTTGCCGCCCTCCTCATCCGCGGTAAGGGCCAATATCAGGTCGCGCTTCGGCTGGTAGCCCTCCTTGTGCAGTCGCAAAAAAGTTGCCACCAGCGCCGCATCCGAGTCCTTCATGTCCTGCGTCCCGCGGCCGTAAAAATATCCGTCCTTCTCAATAAACTGGAACGGGTCCGTATGCCAGTCGCTCGGCAGCGCCTCGACTACATCCATATGGCACAGGAAGAGCACAGGCTTCTGCTCCGGCTTGCCGACGGCGCGGTAGCGCACCACCAGGTTCATCTTGCGTTCATTCGGCCCCACCAACTGCACGTCTTCCGCCGCAAAGCCCGCGTCGAGAAAACGCTTCCTCATCGCCTCGGTCGCGGTGGTGACGTTGCCGCGCGGCGTGTCGGTGGTGTTGATCTCGATCAACTGCTTGAAGATCTCGCGCGCCTCTGCGCGGTCGGCAGCGGAGACCTTCGGCGTGTAACCCTGGGCGGGCAGGATGGCGGTGCAAAGCGCGCCAAACAGGAGGGGAAGCAGGAGCCTGGGTCTGTTCATTGTGTCATTGTAAGAGCCTTGATTCGCCGCTGTGAACTCCAAAACCGCAAATTCCCGCGCCTTCGGTGGATAAACTAGAATTTAATTATGGCCGCCGCATCCTTGTCTTCGGAAATTCTTGCCAAATACGAGCCCGTCATCGGCCTCGAAGTGCATGTGCAGTTGCTCACCGCAACCAAAATTTTCTGCGGCTGCGCAAACCGCTTTGGCTCGGCCCCAAACACAAACATTTGCCCGGTCTGCCTCGGGCTGCCCGGCTCGCTGCCGGTGCTCAACGCGCAGGCGGTGGAGTTCGCCACCCGCGCCTCGCTCGCCATCAACTGCCGCGTCAATGAGCTTTCCATCTTCGCGCGCAAAAATTATTTCTACCCCGACCTGCCCAAAGGCTATCAAATCTCGCAATTTGACAAACCCCTCGCCGAGCATGGATGGATTGAAGTCCCCACCACCGGCGGAGGCACAAAGCGCATCGGCATCACCCGCCTGCACATGGAAGAGGACGCCGGCAAAAGCATCCACGACGGCTTTCCCGACTCCGCCTCGCGCACCTACATCGACCTAAACCGTTGTGGCACGCCGCTCTGCGAGATTGTCAGCGAACCGGACATTCGCACCCCGGACGAAGCCTTCGAATACCTCACACGCCTCAAGGAAATTCTGCTCTACACCGGCGTCTCCGATTGCAACATGGAGGAGGGCTCGCTGCGCTGCGATGCCAACGTCAGCGTGCGCCTGCGCGGAGCCACCAACTTCGGCACCAAGGCCGAGGTTAAAAATGTAAACAGTTTCAAATTCGTCCGCGCCGCGCTGGAGTACGAGATCGAGCGCCAGGTCGAGGTCATCGAATCCGGCGGAAAGGTCATTCAGGAAAGCCGCCTCTGGAACGCCAACGAGGGCCGCACCTACTCCATGCGCTCCAAGGAGCAGGCCCACGATTACCGCTACTTCCCCGAGCCCGACCTTCCACCTCTCGTCGTCAGCCCGGGATTCCAGGCCCGCATGTTGAGCGAGCTCCCCGAGCTGCCCGAGGCGCGCCGCGCACGCATGGTTGCCGAGTATGAGCTTTCGGAAAAAGATGCCCACACGCTCACCCAGACCCGCGATTTCGCTGACCGCTTTGAGACCGCTGCAAGACAGGCTAAAAGCCCTCGCCGTGTCGCCAATCTCCTCTTGAGCGAAATCGGCGGCCGCTTGAATGCCCTCGGGCTCGATCACGAGCAATC
>JAJXXN010000279.1 GCA_021781075.1 Acidobacteriota bacterium
TGCCGGCGAGCTTTTCAGGTCGCGCGCTGCGATGGTTGCGGCGCGGCGCCAGCCGAGCGGGCGTTTAGCCATGCGCCACCCCGCCTGAATCCTCCACCACGCGCCCGTCGCTGAGCACAATCTTTCTGTCGGCGCGCGCGGCCAACTGCGCATCGTGTGTCACCAGCACGAGGGTTGCGCCGGCCTCGCGATTGCGCTCAAGCAGGAGGTCGAGAACCAAGTGGCCGTTGTTTGAATCGAGGTTGCCCGTGGGCTCATCAGCAAGGATAATCGGCGGCTGGTTTGCGAAAGCGCGCGCAATGGCCACGCGCTGCTGCTCGCCGCCGGAGAGCTGGACGGGATAATGGTTCATGCGTTCGGCAAGGCCCACCTGTTCCAGCAAGTGCCCCGCCCGCCCGGCATCACTCGCGCCTCCATTCAATTCCATGGGCAGCAAGACATTCTCAAGCGCGGTGAGCGTCGGGATCAACTGGTAGGACTGGAAGACAAAGCCAATCTTGCTGCCGCGCACCGAGGCCAGGTCGCGCTCGACAAGATTGTGCACGGGTGTGCCATCGAGCCGGATCTCCCCCGAGGTCGGTGTGTCCAAGCCCGCCATCAAACCGAGGAGCGTGCTTTTCCCGCTGCCGCTTGCCCCCAGAATGGCAACAAACTGACCCGAGGAAATCGTCAAAGTAATGTCGCGCAATATTTCCACGGTACGCGGGCCATTTTGGATGGACTTGCTCAAATTGCGGAGTTCAATCATCTTTGCCTTCATTCATGCGGGAGTGAACGTGTATTTTGAGAATACGCGACCCGCCGGCGTGGAGTTGCATCCTCGGCGCCCCCGATGGCCTGATATGCGTTTACACTTGACTATGCGCAAACTGCTAGCCACCTTGCCGCTCTTCGTATTTCTGGCCGCGGCCTTGTCAGCGGCTCAAAAGCCGACGCTTCTCATCTGCTTTGGAGACAGTATCACCGCGGGTTACGGGCTCGATAGCCGCGAGGCCTACCCGGATGCGCTGGAAGACATACTACGCAGCCGCGGTTACAACGTGCGTGTCGGCAATCAGGGCGAAAGCGGGGCGACCACCAAGGACGCTCTCGACGACGTGCAGAAAATCATCCGCATGAAGCCCGCGATTGTGGTGGTTGAGTTTGGCGGCAACGACGGCCTGCGCGGGTTGCGAATTGAAAATACGGGGCAAAACCTTGATCGGGTTTTGACCGCGCTGGACAATGCGCACATTCGCGTGGTGCTGGCCGGCATCACGCTGCCGCCCGAGTATGGCAAAGCCTACATCGCCGCCTTTGAAAAAATGTACCGCGACCTTGCCGCCAAGCACCATGCGGTGCTGATCCCGATGCTCTATCGTGGCTTGATTGGCAAAGAGGGGATGATCCAACGCGACGGCATTCACCCGACTGCGGATGGCTCCCGCGTGATTGCGAAGACCGTTGCGCAGTCAATTGAACCGATGCTCGCCGGCATGAAGTAGTTCAATCCGCCCCCCGCTCACCCCATCACCACCATAGGCTGAAAAAGCGTGCCGGCAACGCGTTTTGCGATTGCGGCGAGCTCGCTTTGCGATGCGAAGACCTTTACCAGCGACGCGCTCGTAAACTCCGGCAGATTGACCTGCATGCCATTGCGCAGGCGGCCCAGCGTCTGCGCATCCGCTGTGACGGCCGGCATCCCGGGCAGCATCATGCGCGGATGCACGCCAAGGGCATCGAGTTTTTCCGGGCTGCCGCGGTGCTGCTCAAGCTCATCGAGCGTGTGTGCTTGGGCCAAAGTAAAAGCACCCGCGGCGGTGCGCCGCAACGCGCCGAGATGCGCCCCACAGCCGGCCATTTGGCCCAGTTGGTGCGCCACCGAACGCACATAACCACCTGAGGTGATGGTCATGCTGAAGGTTGCGGCGTTATTTTCGAGCGTGTCAATTGAAAAGTGCCGCACGGTGATGGGGACGGGCTTCAACTCCACCGGCTTGCCTTCGCGGGCCAGTGCATACGCGGGCTTGCCGGCTATTTTTTTAGCGGAAAATGGCGGTGGCATCTGGCTCTGCGTCCCGAGAAACCCCACGGCGAGCGCGCGCAAACCTTGCAGGTCGAGTGCAAGAGGCTGGGCATCACCGGTTGCCTGCCCATCCGCGTCGTAAGTGTCCGTTGCAAATCCAAAAAAAATTGTGCCTGTGTAACTCTTCTCCGCGTCGCCAAAGAACTTCGCCAACCGGGTCCATCTGCCGAGAAGCAGCGGAAGCACGCCGGTTGCCATCGGGTCCAGGGTGCCGAGGTGGCCGATGGAGCGCTCGCCGGTGATGCGGCGCAGACGGCTGACCACGTCATGCGAGGTGATGCCGCCGGGTTTGTCGATTACGAAAAGTCCGTTCACGATGTGCGCTTCAATCGGGCCTTGGATTTTTTATTGCTTGGCGGCCACGGCCTTGCGACGTGCGGCCTCGTTGTCCCGGTGCTCGCGGCGGCGCTGGGCGTCCTCGTAACGGCGCTTTTCCTCGGCTGTTTCCGGCGTGACCGGAGGAACCTGCACGCGCCTGCCCTCCTTGTCGACCGCAACGAAGACCAGGTAGGCGCTGGCCACATGAAGATAAACGCCGTTCTGCGCATTCTCAACCCATGCCTTTACGCCCACATCCATGGATGTGGTGAAGGCGCGATTGACGCTGGCCTTGAGGATGATCAGGTCGCCCACGTGCACCGGACGGATGAAGTCAATGTGCTCCATGGAGGCCGTGACGACATAGCTGCGGGAGTGCCTGAAGGCGGCAATCGCACCGGTCAAATCGATAAAGTGCATCAATCGCCCGCCGAGTAGATTGCCGAGAATGTTGGCATCATTGGGAAGTACCAGCTCGGTCATTTCAGATTGCGAGTAGGCAACAGTGCGCGGGGCAAAGAGGGGATGATTGCTCTCGTTTGGGCTCATGGTTTGCTATCTTGCTCCATTTCAGTTAGATCCGGCGCTTCACCCATTTCCGGTACAATAAGTACAGCAAGCGCTCCGGGCTACTACCAGTTTCGGCAATCCGGCCGAAATTAGCAAATGGAGAGCGTGAAGTGCAAAATCTGAAAGTAGCCACCGACTCAGGAAAACTCCCCCCATGCCAAATGAGAAGATCAATAATTTGAGAGAGATACTGGCTCTCGACCCGAAGAACAGCTTTGCCCGGTACGGAATTGCCATGGAACTTGCAGGTTCAGGCCAGGTTGATGCTGCCTTGGCCGAGTTTGACGAACTGCTGAAGCTCGACCCGGAATACACGGCCGGTTATTTTATGAGCGCCCAGACTTTGGCTGGCATTGGCCGCAAGGCCGAGGCAATTGAGCGTTTGAAGGTCGGCATTGGCTGTGCCGCACGCGCAGGTAACCGTCATGCCATGAGTGAGATGCAGGCCATGCTAGACGAATTGGAAGCCGCCTGAATCCTGTGGAAATCGGGGTTCATTCATCACTTGAAGTCATCAAGACAGTGAACATGCGCGCCCTTTAATTACCCGGTCAAGAGTGTGGTTTGCAGCAAATCCGGGGCTATAATTTTAAGTATGCCCAAGTATTCGATTGTCGTACCGTTTCATAATGAGGATGAGAATGTTACCACCCTCTATGCGCGTCTAAAACAGGTGATGGAGCAGGTAGGAAGCAGTTTTGAGCTGGTGCTGGTGGATGATGGCTCCAGCGACCGCACCTACAAGCACTTGGAAGAGATTGCCGCGGTGGATAGCCGCGTGCTGGTGGTCAAGTTGCGCCGCAATTTTGGCCAGACGCCCGCGCTGGCGGCTGGCTTTGACAACGCCTCGGGTGAGTACATCCTCGCCATGGACGGCGACCTGCAGCACGACCCCAATGAGATTCCCAAGTTTTTGGAAAAGCTCGAAGAGGGCTACGATGTGGTCAGCGGCTGGCGCAAGGAGCGGATTGACAACTTCATCATGCGCCGCTTCCCTTCGCGCATTGCCAACTGGCTGATGGCCAAGCTCTCCGGCGTGGACATCCACGATTTTGGCACCACCTACAAGGCGTACAAGCGCGAGGTCATCACCAATATTCCGCTGTATGGGGAGATGCACCGCTTCATCCCTGCTCTGGCGAGTTGGTACGGTGCCACCATCTGCGAAATTCCCATCAAGAATGTGAACCGCGAGCGCGGCAAGAGCCATTACGGCATCGGGCGCACCTTCCGGGTCTTTTTTGACCTGCTC
>JAJXXN010000100.1 GCA_021781075.1 Acidobacteriota bacterium
TGACGCGCGCGCCGGCCTCGTCGATCAAATCAATCGCCTTGTCGGGCAGAAAACGGTCCGGGATGTAGCGGTTTGAATGCAGCACCGAAAATTGAATCGCATCCTCGGTGTAGGTGACGGCGTGGAACTTCTCATACCGCTCCTTGATGCCCTGTATGATCTTCACCGCGTCGGTTTCATTCGGCGGCGGCACCTTGACGGCTTGGAAGCGCCGCTCCAGCGAGCGGTCCTTCTCAATCGACTTGCGGAACTCGGCCGGCGTGGTGGCGCCGATGACCTGGATCTCGCCGCGCGAGAGCGCGGGCTTCAAAATATTCGCCGCGTCGAGCGACCCTTCCGCCGAACCGGCGCCCACCAAGGTGTGCAGCTCGTCGATGAAGACGATGGAGTTCTGGCTCTCCATCAGCTCCTTCATGATGTTCTTGAGCCTCTCCTCAAATTGGCCGCGGTACTTCGTCCCCGCGACGATGAGTGAGAGGTCGAGCGCCAGCACGCGCTTGTCGGCCAGGAAGCTCGGCACCTCGTTGTCGGCAATGCGCTGGGCGAGCCCCTCGACAATCGCCGTCTTGCCCACGCCCGGCTCGCCGATCAGCACCGGGTTGTTCTTGGTGCGGCGGCAGAGGATCTGGATGACGCGCTCGACCTCGCCCTCGCGCCCCACTAGCGGGTCGAGCTGCGCGTCGGAGGCGGCCTGCGTCAGGTCGCGGCTGAACTCGGCCAGCAGGCTCGATTCCCGCTGCCGTTGCTGCGGCTGTGGTTTCTCCTGCGTCACGCGCGAAAGCTCGTCGCGGATCTGTGCCAGGCGCAACCCGCGCTCCTGCAATATCTCCGCGGCAAAGCATTTTTCCTCGCGCAGCAGCCCCAGCAACAGGTGCTCGGTGCCAATGTGCTTGTGCCCCAGCCGCTCGGCTTCCTCCGCCGCATAGGCCAGCACCCGCTTGCATTCGTTTGAAAGCGGCAGGTCCACGCTCGTTGAAACCTTCTCGCGGATGGTGGTGTGCGCCTCGATCTGCTTGCGGATTGACTCCAGGGACGAGTGCGAGCGCAGAAAACGGTTGGTGAGCGCCTTGTCCTCCCGCAGAAGCCCGAGGAGCAGGTGCTCGGTCTCGATGTATGGGCTGCCGAATTGGCTCGCCTCATAGCGCGCAAAGAAGATGACGCGCCGCGCCTTCTCTGTGTACCGTTCAAACATCGCTTCCCCTTCTGCCACTTCGCTGTGGACGGGTTCCTGTTGGTTCCACCGGCTTCTACCGTGCCGGACGGGCTGCTGCTTCCATGGTAAATCCTGCCCGTCCTCCGGCTCATTGGATGATCCAAAGTGGAAAAAAGCACCAAACTGCGCTCAGGCAGGTTTCAGCCGGCCATGCTCAAGCCTTAAGACCAGGGTGCAGCGCCGCGCCAGCTCCTCATTATGCGTCACCAGCACCGAGGTCAGCCGGTGGTCGCGATGGAGCCGCTCTATAAGGTCAAAGACCATTGACGCGGTAGCCTCGTCCAGGTCGCCCGTGGGCTCGTCGGCCAGCAAAATCTCCGGGTTCGAGACCAGCGCCCGCGCCAGCGCAACCCGCTGCTGCTCGCCGCCGGACATCTCGCCGGGCTTGTGCCCTGCGCGGTCGGCCAACCCGACTTCGCCAAGCCAATGGGCAGCCTGGCTGAGGGCGGCGTTGCTGGGCTCGCCGCGCGCCATCAACGGCAGCGCCACGTTTTCCGCCGCGGTGAACTCAGGCAGCAGATAGTGGAATTGCCACAGGTAGCCGATTTTGCGGTTGCGGAATTCGGCCGCCGCGCGCCCCTTGAGTGCTGCGACATCGGCTCCTGCGCAAACCACGCGCCCGGCAGTCGGCGCGTCGAGCGCGCCAAGGATGTGCAGCAGCGTGCTCTTGCCGGCTCCCGAGCGCCCGAGGACGGCGACCATCTCGCCGGTCCTGACGGTGAGGTCGAGAGAGTCAAAGATGGTGAGGCTGCCGCGGGCGGACTGGTAGCACTTCACCAGGCCCTCTATGAGGATGATCGAATCTCTCTCTTGCAATGCATTCATGGCGTGTTGAGGAGATTGTATCGCGGCTTTGTCAATGCCCTTCAGGGCCTGCGGGAACTCCGGCCACTGACTTCATCGATTTGATTTTTTCCCGGAAGGCGACCGCATTCAGCCGCGCAATCCGCCCATCGGGGCCGACCAGGAAGGGCAGCGAAAGGGCATTCCAGCTCCCATCCTCCAGGGGCTGCCAGCTCTTGCCATCATCCACCGAAAAATCCGACCCGTTCGTCCCCGCCGTGATCCACGCCTGCAACGCCTCGCTCCACTCGACTGTGGAGCGGTAGCCATGGGGTGGCTTGGCTGCGGCGGTCCAGCTTTGCCCGCCATCCGCCGACCACGCGGCAGTGCCCGCAGATTCATTCGGCTTGGTGTAATCGCCGCCGACGGCAAGGAATAACCATCGTGGCACGGCGCTTGCCCGGTAACGTTTTGAAATGGAATAAGCCCCGGTGCTTTCAGAGCCACCGAGCAGCGGAATGGCGCTCTTTGACCACCGATGCTGCGATCTCGATTCATACACTTCATGCCATCCACAATCCACGCACACGGAGGGATTCGCGTCGAAATAATAAAACGCCCCGCCTTTTCCGCCCGTGACAAAACCGTCAACACCGAGGGATGTATCCATCAGTGAATCACTGGCCGCAAACCCGCCCTGGGTGGATGAATCAGCCTCCAAGCCGGGATTCATCAATCGCTTCATCGCCTTTCCCGGATCGACGGCGGCATAAAAAATTGTGAAACGCCCGTCGACCGGATCCCCCAAAATAACGCCTGATGTTGCGTCGTAAAAGTACATCGCATCCCAGAACCCATCCTTGTCGGGATTCTTGAAGAGCAGCTTCCACGTCCTGCATCCATCCGTCGTCTTGTAAATGCGGCTCAATTCGCCCGGCCCGCTCGCCATCACGATCGCCGTCTTCTCATCCCATGCTTGTACGCCACGGAAGTCGAGCTTTGCGCCGTCAATCCCCGCATCGGGTGTTGCGCATTGCGTCCAGTGTTCTCCGCCGTCTATGGTGCGCAGAACCGTTCCGCCGCTGCCACTGGCCCACGTAACTTTCCCATCAACCGTGTGAATCCCGCGCAGGCTGGCGTGCGTGCCGGAGCTTTGCATCGTCCACACGGGCGCGGTCTGCGCGTGTGCTGCGAATGCGAAGTAGAGAATGGGGAACAAGGAAAAATATTTCACGCGGCCAGTCTATCGTGTGCGGGTTTCACTGCACGGAAAAATTTTCCGCTCAGTGCGTGGGGCTCGCGGCGGTGAACGGCGAGCAGCAGGGCTGAAGCACGGGCTGAAACTCCATCAACTCCACACGCGTGCCGTCGGGGTCGTAGAGGTTGGCCTGCCATTTGCCGTCGAGTCCCATCTGCGGGCCGTCGTGGCGCGGGCTCATGGCCTTGTCGCGCAGCAGCGTGGTGACGCTCGCCTCCATGTTGTCCACGCCGAGCGAGAAGTGGTTGAGCACGCCGAGCTGCGACTGGTCGATCCTGCCCTCGGGGTTCGACGAGCCGGGCCCGACCATCATGTACTCGATCCAGTCGTGGCCTTCGGGGGTCTGGAGCGAGATCCAGTCGGTGGCGCCCGCTTTAATGCCGCCGAACCAGTAGGGACGGAAGCCCAGGATCCCTTTGTAGAAGCGGTCCTCCGCCGCCTTGCTGTGGACAAGGTAGCCGGCGTGGATGATGTGCGACGAGATGGGCCGGGCGTTGGCCGGAAGCTCAGCCGGTTTTGCCGCCTGCAGAAACTGAATCTGGTTGCCTTCAGGGTCGGCGGTCGCAAACCAGGTCGAGCCATCGACTGTTTGCCGCAGCTCGCCCAGTGGCGAGTAATTCATCTCGTGGAGATAGTTGCGGAGCGCGCGCGCGTCGGTGGTCTGGTAGCCGACGCAGGCAAGGCGGCTGATGGAGTGCTGCGCGGGAAGGGGAAGAAGCTCAACGAATTGTGTGGGGCTGAAAACGAAGCGCGCGCCGTTGGGGTCCAGCGGGTCGGCGGCTTTGATGGCGCCGAGCGAGCGGGTGTAGAACTGCCCGGTGGCAGCGGCGTCGTTTGAGTAAAGGCAGAGGTGCGAGATGCCGGTGATGGGCGGGCGCGCGGTTTGCGCGGCGGCGTCGACGGATGGCAGTGCGCAGAACAAAATGCCGATAAGGAATCCAAAACCTGCCAAGCGCTTGTCCATGCTCAATACTCAACCTTGTGATTTGTTGCCAAAATAAAAACCAATGACGGCGCTGGCGGTTCCTGTGATGGTGGGAATGATGACCTGAAAGACCTCTTTCAAGCGGGTCCATTGCTGGTCGTTCGCGGTGAAGGCCAGGTACACATCAACACCGAGGCAGACGACGAAAGCGAAGACGATTATTGAGCCGAAGATGATACGGCCCCAATCCAAAACCGAAACGGAAGTTTGCTCAAACGGGCTATCAGTCATGGCGCTGCCTTCTACTGCTTCAGGTTTAATTCAAAAAGCTTGGATCCTTTTTTCAATATCAGTTTTTCATCGTCATTGTTTTCAACACGGGCAACATACTTGGCAATCTCGAAGGCGCGTTTGGCCGCGGCGGTGCCATCGGGCAAATTCAAATCCTTAGCCAGGGCATCCCAATCCAAAGCAGCGTCTTGAGTTTTTACAGGAGCTGTACCCATTGGACACCTCACTTTGCCACAAGTTTACACCCATTCAAGGGGAAAATGCATCAGTGTCCGGCGGCGAGCATCTGTTGGAAGTAGGGCAGCGCGCGCGAGAGCCCTTCGTGGAGTGAGATTTTCGGCTCCCAGCCGAGGAGATTTTTTGCCTTGGTGATGTCGGGGCGCCGGCGTGTGGGGTCGTCCTCGGGGAGCGGCGCAAAGACCAGTTTGCTATTGGAGCCGGTGATTTTGAGAACCTCCTCGGCGCACTCAAGGATGGTGAACTCGCCCGGGTTGCCGATGTTGACCGGCAGGTGCTCGTCACTGGCGGCGAGGAGCAGGATGCCGTCGAGGAGGTCGTCAACGTAGCAGAAACTCCGTGTTTGTGTGCCGTCGCCATAGATGGTGATGGGATCATTCTTGAGGGCCTGCATGATGAAGTTGGAGATGACGCGGCCATCGCTCGGGTGCAGGCGCGGGCCGTAGGTGTTGAAGATGCGGACGAGGTGGGTGTTGACGCCGCGCGCGCGGTGGTAGGCCATGACCATGGCCTCGGCAAAGCGCTTTGATTCGTCGTAGACGGAGCGCGGGCCGACCGGGTTCACATTGCCCCAGTAGGATTCGCGCTGGGGGTGCTCGAGCGGGTCGCCGTAGCACTCCGAGGTGGAAGCGTGCAGGTAGTTGGCCTTGTATTTTTCCGCCAGCTTGAGCGTGTTTTCAACGCCGACGGAGCCGACACGGAGCGTCTCGATGGCCAGGCGGAGGTATTCGGGCGGGCTGGCCGGAGAGGCCATGTTATAGATGGCGTCCACGGGGCCAAGGTCGAAGGGTGTGCAGATATCAAGCTGGTGAAATTCAAAGCGCGGGTTGCCCTGGAGGTGGGCGATGTTTTCGTGTTCGCCGGTGGCGTAGTTGTCGATGCCGAGGACGTGGTGGCCAAGGGCAAGCAGGCGGTCGGTGAGGTTTGAGCCGAGAAAGCCGGCTGCGCCGGTGACAAGAATTCGCATTCCTTGAAGATTCTCCGTGGATTATGTGAGCGCAACTTTGCGGGGTTTGCCCTGCTGTGCGTTGTAAGTTGCGGGACGGCCTATGCTGACGTAGGTGAAACCGTGTTCGGCCATCGCGGCGGGTTTGTAAAGGTTGCGTCCATCGATGAGGATGGGGAATTTGAGCGCCTGGTTGAGGCGTGCGAAGTCGATCGCGGCGAATTCCGGCCAGTCGGTGAGGATGAGCAGCGCATCGGCGCCTTCCGCTGCCTGGTAAATGCCCGAGGCGTAGCTCATGTTGTCGCCGGGCGGCAATACGGCCTTGGCGCGGTTGTTTGCCGCGGGATCGTAGGCCGCAACCGAGGCTCCCGCATTGAGGAACATCCGGATGATGTCGAGGGCGGGCGACTCGCGGATGTCGTCGGTGTCGCGCTTGAAGGCGAGCCCGAGGGCGGCCAACCGCTTGCCGCGCAGGGTCCAGAGCGCGGAGCGGACCTTGTTGAAGAATATTTCCTTCTGCCGCTCGTTGATTTTGCGTACTTCATCGAGGAGTTGAAAATCCACGCCCTGTTGCTGGGCCACCCAGTGGAATGCGGCCACGTCCTTGGGAAAGCAGGAGCCGCCGTAGCCGATGCCGGCGCGGAGGAATTTGCCCCCGATGCGGGAGTCGAGCCCCATGCCGGCGGCGATGTCCTCGATGTCGGCATCCACGCTTTCCGCAAGGTTGGCGACGGCGTTGATGAAGGAGATTTTGAGGGCCAGGAAGGCGTTGGAAGCGTGCTTGATGATCTCCGAACTCTGCGCGGATGTGACGAGGAGCTTGGCCGGGTGGTCTGCATCGAGTTGACCGGGCAGGGCATCGGCGCGCGCGTAGTAGGAACCATCCGTCAGCGGTGCGTAGATGCGCTGGAGCAATTCGGCGGAGCGGCTGGTGTTGGCCCCGACAACAATGCGGTCGGGGTGGAGGAAGTCGACGATGGCCGTGCCCTCGCGCAGGAACTCGGGGTTTGAGACCACGTCGAAGTGCTGCGGGTCAACGCCGTGGCGATGGAGGACGCGGCTGATCCACTCATTGGTATAGACCGGCACCGTGCTTTTTTCCACAATCACCTTGTAGCCATTGATGGAGCGGGCGATTTCGCTCACGACGGCCTCCACATAGGAGAGGTCGGCGGCGCCGGATGAGCCTTGCGGGGTGCCGACGGCGATGAACACGGCTTCACTGGCTGCAACAGCCTCGGCGAGATTGGAGGTGAAGCGCACACGGCGGTCGCGGTGGCGGGCGAGGAGTTCCGGCAGGTGCTCTTCAAAGATGGGCACCCCGCCCTCTTGGAGGGTTTTCACCTTGGCCTCATCATTGTCGACATTGATGACGTTGTGCCCCATCTCCGCGAAGCAAACGGCGGCAACCAGGCCAACATAGCCGGAGCCGAGCACACAAATTGATACAGGGTTTGGCATAGTATACGACTCTTTCCAGGGCGGCTTGTGCGCAACTTGGACTGGTTTCATAGTACCAAAGCTGTGCAATTGTCCTTCGATGAAACACTGACCGGGGCGCGCAAAAGCAGGGCGTCATGAGGCTTGGTGACGCGAAAAAATACAGGCGAGGAATTAAATTATTGTTGAGCCGGCGTGTGGCGGAATGTTTTTTTTGCGCAATTAGAAGAAAAGGCTTTGTAATTGAACAGGTTACCAGCTACCATCTTTAGTAACACTGGGACACACTTCTTTCCATTCTTTGCTTTGCAACTGGAAGACTCTCTTGTAAACTTCGAGAAGTACTCTCTAACGAGAGGTCTGCACATTTATTAAGGAGACCCTTGATGCGTTTCAAATTGATTCTTGCCGGCCTCTTGATACTGACGGCGATGCCTGTAGTTGCACAGGTTGTACCACAGGCTACTGACAGTTCTTCGCCTCTTTATGCTGGCATTGGCTACTCACGATTTTCGCCGGACTGGGGTCCGGGACGCACCCTGGATGGTCTCGATGCCTATGTGGGAATCATGTTTCCCCATCGGTTTCATATTCCAAATGGCTTTGGGATTGAAGCCGAAGGGCGGGATATGTTCTTCAATCCCTCCACAAATGTGCCAAATTACATCAAATCCGAGGCCAGCCTGGGTGGAGGCTTGATCTACAAATACCAGCACTGGCAGAAATTCCGCCCCTATGGGAAGTTTTTTTATGAGGCGGGCAGGATTGATTACCCGTACTACAGCCTCCCGGATGCCTACGCATACAGCACTTTGACCGTGATGGGCGGCGGCCTTGAGTACAAGGTGAAGACCCATTACTGGATTCGCGCCGACTATTCCTATGAACGCTGGCCAAACCTCTTCAAACTCGGCAAGGATTTGAACCCTGTGGGCGTGACCGTGGGCATGACCTACAACTTCATGCGTTGATCGTGGGAAGCAGGCGGTATTCGGGCGGTCTGCATTCAGAGTGCGGGCCGCCTTTGTATTTTTCACCGGCATTTCCCGCCTGCATGCGCGAATCGGTGAAACTCTCGTACTATTGAACAGCCATGGCAGAGAAAATGCCCATTCTTCCCAGACAATTTGTGCTTGGCATTCCTTTTGTGACAGCCCCGTTGCACGAAGTCCTTGACCGCGTGGAGAGTGGGGGCGGGCTGGTGGTTCTGCCATCGGGGCCGGGCATGCGCACGCTTGATTCCGACGCGGTGTATCGGGAGGCGCTGCTGGGCGCTGATTATCCATTGCCCGACAGTGGCTTCATGGTGCTGGCGTGGAACCTGCTCCACCGGCCGAGGCTGAAAAAGCTCTCCGGTTACAAATACATTGTGGCGCTGCTCGACCGCAAAACCCTGCACGAGCCCGGCGCCTCATTCTGGGTGATGCCCTCGGCAGAGAGCGCCGCGCGGAACCGTGAATTTTTGGCCGGCAAGGGAATTGCACTCGACGACGCGCACACGTATATTGCCCCGCTCTATCAGCCGCCGTTTGAGGACCCGGTGTTGCTCTCCAGGCTGGAGGCGTTGCGCACGCGCCATGTTTTTTTGACGGTGGGCGGTGGCGTGCAGGAGCCGCTGGGAAATTACCTGCGCAGGAACTTGAGCTACCGCCCGGCGATTCACTGCATCGGCGCGGCGATAGGTTTTTTGAGCGGCGACCAAGTGGAGATTCCGCGCTGGGTTGACCGCGCGACGCTCGGCTGGTTGTGGCGGATCCTCTGGCGCCCGGCGCGGTTTATTCCCCGCTACTGGCAGGCACGGCATTTGTTCGGGCTGATTTGGCGCTGCCACGACCGGCTCCCTGAATTGCGTTAGGGCGGTTCTGTGCGGGAGTCTGCCGCATAACACAATCAAACTGTAAAATGAATGAAGCCTATGGGCTTCGCGCCGGTTGAGCGGCGAAGCAGAAGGCTGGAGCGACAGGCCGCAATCATGAAAAAAGCTCTCATCACGGGCATCACCGGGCAGGATGGCGCGTACCTGGCCGAACTTTTGATAGCGAAGGGCTATGAGGTGCACGGCATCAAGCGCCGTTCCTCGCTCTTCAACACGCAGCGCATTGACCATTTATACGACGACCCGCACCAGCAGAAGCCGCGGCTGTTGCTGCATTATGGAGACATGACGGACTCGTTGAGCCTGCTGCGGACCATCGGGCAGATTGAGCCGGACGAGATCTACAACTTGGCCGCACAGAGCCATGTGAAGGTCTCCTTCGAGGAGCCGGAGTACACGGCCGACACGGACGCGCTCGGCGTTTTGCGGATACTGGAGGCGATCCGGCTGCTGGGCCTGGAGAAGAAGACACGCTTTTATCAGGCTTCCACCTCGGAGATGTACGGGCTGGTCAGCGAGACACCGCAAACCGAGACGACGCCCTTCCATCCCCGCTCGCCCTATGGCGTGGCCAAGGTCTACGGCTACTGGATCACGGTGAATTACCGCGAGGCCTATGGCATTTACGCGTCGAATGGCATCCTGTTCAACCATGAGTCGCCGGTGCGCGGCGAGACGTTTGTGACGCGCAAGATCACGCGCGGATTGAGCCGCATCCTGGTGGGACTGGATGACTGCCTGTACATGGGCAACCTCGACTCACTGCGCGACTGGGGCCACGCGCGCGATTTTGTCGAGGCACAGTGGCTGATTTTGCAGCACGGGCGCGCGGATGATTTTGTGATTGCCACCGGCGAGCAGCACAGCGTGCGCGAGTTCATCACCCTGGCCGCGGCCGAACTGGGCATGAAGGCTGAGTGGCGCGGCAAGGGCCTGGATGAGCAGTTGGTCGACGATAACGGAAAAACAATTCTGCGCATCGACCCGCGCTTCTTCCGCCCGGCGGAGGTGGACACATTGCTGGGCAACGCCGATAAGGCGCGCAACCTGCTGGGCTGGAAGCCACGGCACAGTTTTGAGGAGTTGATTCGCGAGATGGTGGCGGAAGACCTGAACCTGGCGAGCCGCGAGTTGCTGGTCAAAAAGCACGGCTATGAGGCCGCTGCGGGATTCAAGGACCACTGATGACTGCCATCCAGCCTCAGAGCCGTATCTTTGTCGCCGGGCACCGCGGGCTGGCCGGCTCGGCGCTGGTGCGATGCCTGGGCCGCAAGGGCTATGGCGGGCTGATTACACGCGCGCACAATGAACTGGAATTGCGCGACAAAAACGCGGTGGAGGAATTTTTTGTCGCGGAGAAGCCGGAGTATGTGCTCTTGGCAGCGGCGCATGTGGGCGGCATTGAGGCAAACTTCACGCAGCCGGTGGATTTTTTGCTAAACAACCTGGAGATTCAGAACAACGTGATCTCCGCGGCGGCGGCCCACGGTGTGAAGCGGCTGCTGTTTCTGGGCTCAAGCTGCATCTATCCGCGCCTGGCTGCGCAGCCGATTCAAGAGTCAAGCCTGATGACCGGGCCATTGGAATTCACGAACCAGCCCTATGCGGTTGCCAAGATTGCGGGCATCGAGCTTTGCCACGCATTCAACCGTCAACAGGGGACAAAATTCATCGCCGCCATGCCGACCAATTTGTATGGCGTGGGTGACAACTACCATCCCGGGCACTCGCATGTGCTGCCGGCGCTCTTGCGCAAGGTGCATGAGGCAAAGGCGCGCGGCGAGGGTTCGATCACGGTTTGGGGCACAGGCGCGCCACGGCGCGAGTTTCTTTACGCGGATGATTTTGCCGAGGCGGCAATCCACCTGCTCGAACTTGAAGACGGGAAGTACGGAATGCTGCTTGATCCTGTGCGGCCGCCGATTATCAACATTGGATTCGGCAGCGATGTGACGATTGCGGAACTGGCGGCGATGATTTGCCGCATTCTCGGCTTCGGAGGCGCGCTGCGCTTCGACAACTCCAAGCCGGACGGCACTCCGCGCAAGCTCATGGACTCCAGCCGCATGCGCGCATTAGGATGGGCGCCACGGATTGGTTTGGAAGAGGGCATCCGGCTCGCCTACGAGGATGCGCGCAGGATCTTTGCGCCGGGCCTGGGTGCGTGACTTGGCAATTGCCCTGCACAATGCAACTTTCCTACTTCGGCTAGAATCTATTTTGATATGAAACTTCACTTTCAGCTTCCTTCGCAACTTCTTTCCGCTCTCGATGCCGCCGCCGCCGATTGGCAAACCAACCACAAGCTCGACCGCTTCTGGCAAAAGGACGCCAGCCTCTGGACATCGGATGGCGAGGAGAAGTGGCTGGGCTGGACGAACATCGTCGAGCGCCAGCAGGCCAACCTGCCCGCACTGGCGGAACTGGCCATTGATGTGCGCGACGGCAAATATGAAAGCCTGGTTCTGCTCGGCATGGGCGGCTCCAGCCTTTGTCCCGAGGTGCTTTCGCTGACCTTTGGCCGCCAGGCGGGTTATCCCGCCCTGCACATTGTGGATTCCACCAACCCGGCGCAGGTCAAATCGGTCCGCGACAAGATTGATTTTGAGAAGACCCTCTTTATCGTCGCCAGCAAGAGCGGCTCAACGCTCGAACCGAATGTGCTGAAGCAGTATTTTTTCCAGGAGGCCAAGATTCTGCTCGGCTCCGAGATGGCCGGCAGCCACTTCATCGCCATCACCGACCCGGGCTCGAAGATGGAGCAGGTGGCGCGGGCCGACAAGTTTCGCTACATCTTCTACGGCGACCCGGAGATTGGCGGGCGCTACTCCGCGCTGTCAAATTTTGGCGTGGTTCCGGCAACCTGCGCCGGGCTGGATGTGGCGCGCATGCTCAACGAGGCGTCCGGTGCGGTGGCCGCCGCGAAGCTGCCGGCGGCTGAAAACCACGCGCTGCAGATTGGCCTCTTGATGGGGCTGGCGGCGAACCATGGGCGAGACAAGATCACGATTTTCACCTCACCGGAGATTCATGACCTGGGCGCATGGATGGAGCAGTTGATTGCCGAGTCTACCGGCAAGGGGGGCAAGGGCATCACCCCGGTGGACCGCGAGGCGGTGATGGCACCGGAGTATTACGGCAATGACCGCATCTTTGCCTACATCCGGCTCACCGACACCGCGGACACAAGTGCCCAGGCGGATCTGGACAAGAAGGTTGCGGCGATTGCCGCGGCCGGCCATCCGGTTGCAACCATCGGGATTGACAGCCGCTATGGCATCTTCGGGCAATTCTTCACCTGGGAGGTTGCCACGGCGGTGGCCGGCTCGGTGATGGGCATCAACCCATTCAATCAGCCGGATGTGGAGTCGGCGAAGGTGGAGGCGCGCGCCCTGACCGAGGCATACGAGAAGACCGGCAAACTGCCGGAGCGCACCGCCTTTTACGAAGGCGAGGGCGTGAAGCTCTTTGCCACCGCTGAGTACGCCGCCAAGTTGGCCGCGGGCGGCAAATCACTGGCCGGGATTCTGAGCGCGCACTTCGGGCAACTCAAGGCGGGCGATTACTTTGCGGCGCTGGCCTACCTGCCGATGTTCCCGGAGCATGAGGCGGCGGTGCAGCAACTGCGCCATCGTGTCCTGGAAAAGAAGCGTGTGGCAACGTGCGTGGGATTTGGCCCCAGGTTTTTGCACTCTACCGGGCAGGATTACAAAGGCGGGCCGAATACCGGCGTCTTTTTGCAAATTACGTCAGGGCATGAAGCCGACCTTGGTATTCCGGGGCAGAAGCTGACCTTCGGGGTGGTGATTGACGCGCAGGCCGAGGGGGACATTGCGGTGCTGGAGGCGCGTGGACGGCGCGCGCTGCGCGTGCACCTTGGGGCCGATGTGGCGGCGGGGCTGGCCAAATTAAACCGTGCGGTTGAAGCCGCGCTGGCATAATTTCGAACGGGGGCCGGCTTGTCCGGCCCGGATGCGATCACTCATCCCCCGGGCAATATTCCCGCAACTTTCACCACCTTAGTGTGTCTAAAAGAGTGCAGTGACAGAGCGGTCTGCGCTGGTTTTTCCGCAATCTTGCCAGGGCCCGGAGCCGGGGGCCGGAAGTGAGGCAGCAATGTTGAAGCAAGTGGAATTGATTGGACAGCCCGGTGGCTTGGAGCCGCGTGAATCAAAATACAACAGGTTGAATTGGAAGAGAAACCTGCTTTGCCTGGCCGCTTGGGCGGGGGTACTGCTGTTTGCCGCGGTTGTGGCCATTGCGCAGCAACCCGCAAGCGGCGGCGCGGGAGCAACGCCGCCGACAGCGCCGACAGTGGCGCAACAACCGTCCGACAGCCAGATTGAGGCGGATGTGGTCAAGGCGCTCGACAGTTCCCAGACCCTGAAGAATGAGCCAATCAACGCGGCGACCACCGAGGGGCAGGTGACGATTTTTGGCACGGTTACAAGCGAGTCCGCCCATGAGTTGGCCTTGCTTCTGGTATCAAAGGTCAATGGCGTGGTGAAGGTTACGGACCACTTGAAGGTTGCAGGATCGTTGCAAAACGCGCAGGTGCCTGCGCCGGCTGCTGTCACGACGCAGGGCGCGTCAGTTCCCTCGCCGACTGAGGGGGCGCAGCCCCCGCAGGTTCAGTTGCCGCCGAGTGACCGCCAGCAGGCGGAGCAGGGCGTGGCAACGCCCACAGTGGAGAACCCGCAAATGCCAGGCAACAGCGCGCAGCCAACAGCCCAGCAGACTGCGCAGGCTGGCCGCCCGGTTTATCAGCCGGGGACATCCCATCCAAATGGGCTGACGCCACCGCAGTATGGGCAGGCGCAGAGTGCGGCTCCGCCTCAGTACGGGCAACCGCAGCCGCCGGCGGCCAATTACGATGCAGCCCCAATCACGATTCCACAGGGGACGCTGGTGCAACTGCGCACCGCCGATGCGCTGGACTCAAAACACGCGCAAGACGGGACGGTGTTTGAGATGACCGTCATCCGCGATGTGCGTGTAGGCGGCAAGGTCGCAATCCCGCGTGGCGCCACCGTGCATGGCATGGTGGTGGAAAGCAGGCAATCGGGCCAACTGGGCGGCGCGCCGGTGCTGGCGCTCGAGATGCAAACCCTCGATCTCGGTGGGCAAAGTTACCCCTTCGCCTCCGATGCATTCAAGGTGCGGGGGCCGAGCAAGACTGGTTACTCGGCAACAAACATCCTGGGTGGCGCCGGGTTGGGCACGCTGATTGGCGCAATGGTCGGGCGCGGCCCCGGCGCGGCCGTGGGTGCGATTGTTGGCGCTGGCACGGGTACGGCGATTTCGGCATCCACGCCCGGGCCGCGGGCTTGGATTCCTGCTGAGGCGCTGGTCACCTTCCACCTTGAGCAGCCTGTGACGGTGACCCCGGTGTCGCCACAAGAGGCGCAGCGGCTTGGGCAGGGATTATTCCAGGGCGGTCCGAACTTGAACCGCCGCGGGGCGGGGTTTTACGCAGGGGCGCCTTACCCGGCGCCGACACCCTACCCGTATCCCTACATGGCGCCGATGCCCTTTTATCACCCGTATTACATGATGGGCGGCTATTACTACTGGCGTTGAGGCCGGGTCAGTTAAGCCGGATTTTGAACGGGCGCTGCTGTCAAGGTGGCGCCCATCGCATTCAACCACCTGCAAGGTTTCCTTTGATTTATAATCAATCGAGTTGGTTGCGGTAAACCGCAACCGCGAGAATCGCGCGTCTTCAAGCGTCGGCGCCCTCCGCCTTTCCTGCTCACACCGCCAACGGTTTCGAGTAGCTTCACGGGGAGTCCCTGCGACCGGTGTGAAGAGCAGAAGGCTTAGAGAAATCAATGATCCGTTTTCTTCAGCAAGACAGCCGTTTCACCAAGGCGCTGTTCATCGTCATCATCGGCTTTGCCTCCGTCTCGATGGTTGTGTACCTGATTCCCGGCCTGATGAGCACGGGTGGGGTATCGAGCGATGCGTTCGCGGTGGTTTATCCGCACTGGTACAGCCGCCTGCTCTCCTCCGGGGAAAAGATCAGCAACCAGAGCGTGCAGCAAATGGTGAGCATGCAGTTGCAACGGCAAAACCCGGAGTACGCCGGCAACCCGTTCATCGTGAAGTTGTACACCGAGCGCGTGGGCCAGCAGATGGTGCAACAGCAGGTGGAGTTGATCGAGGCGCGCCGCCTCGGTTTGACGGTCACCAAGGACGATGTGGCGGCGTTTTTGCACAAGGGGCAGTTCGGCCAGTTCATCTTCCCCAAGGGCAATTACATTGGCGATGAGCAATACGCGGCGCTCATCGACCAGTACTTCCATCTTTCTGTGGGCGACTTTGAATCGCAGTTGCGCGACCAGATACTGGACGAGCGCCTGCGCTCGCTGGTGACGGCGGACGTGACGGTGAGCGACGACGAAGTGCGCGACCTGTACCGCAAGCAGAACATCAAGATCAAGTTTGATTACGCGGTGCTCAACGGCGATGACCTGAGCAAGGGCATCAACCCGACTGATGCCGAGCTGCAGGCGTACTTCACGAAGAATGCGGCGCGGTATGCCAATGCGCTTCCCGAGACGCGCGCCATCTCCTATTTCGCCTTTACCATCGACCAGCTTCCCGGCGGGTTGCCGAAGGTTGGCGACCAGGAGGTGCAGCAGTACTACAACCAGCACAAGGCGGAGTACCAGGTCCCCGAGCAGGCCCGCGCGCGGCACATTTTGATCAAGGTTCCAGCGGGCGCCGATGCCAAGGCCGACGCGGCCGCCAAAGCCAAGGCGGAAAGCATCCTCAAGCAGATCAAGCCCGACGGCAGCAACTTCGCCGAGCTGGCGAAAAAGTACTCGGACGACCCCGGCAGCAAGGACGCGGGCGGCGAGTTGGGCTTTGCCAAGCGCGGGATGATGGTGAAGGAGTTCGACAACGCGATCTTCACGCAGAAAATTGGCGAGCTGGCGATTGTGAAAACCCAGTTCGGCTACCACATTGTGCAGGTGGAAGAGCGGCAGACGGCGCACGCGCAAAGCCTTGCCGAGGTTCAGCCGACGATCCAGATCACGCTGATGCGGCAGAAGGTGGCGCAGGCGGAGGAGAACTACGCAAAAACGTTGGCCGCGGAGGCGCAGAAGAACGGCCTGGCAAAGACCGCACAGGCGCACGGGCTGGCACTGATGACGACCGATCCGTTGGCGGCGCGTGGGGTGATTGCGGCATTGCCGAACAGCGCGCAGATCATGTCCAAGGCCTTCGCGGCCAAGCAGGGCGACGCGCCTGAGTACGCGGAGACGGGCGAGGGCTATGCAATCTTCCAGGTTGCGAGGATTGTCCCTGCGCACGCACCTGATTTCAATTCGTACAAGGACCACGTTCTTGCCGACTATCGCGCGGACAAGCTGCCGACGCTGCTTTCGGAAAAGGCGACGGAGCTGATCAACAAGGCTCGCGCGGAAAAGGACCTGAACAAGGCGGCCAAGGAAGTGGGCGCGACGGTGAAGACGAGCGACCTGGTGGGTGAATCAGCGCAGGTTCCCGACATGGGCCCTGTGAGCCAGGACTTGTTCAACCTGAACGTGGGCGACCTCTCCGCGCCCATCACCACGCAGCGCAACACAATTGTGGCCAAGCTGGTGGACAAGCAGATTCCAACGGCCGAGGAGATCAACAAGAACCTTGACCAGACCCGCGAGCAGATTCTGGAGCAGAGGCGCAGCGAGGTCTACGGCGTGTTCATCAACACGCTGATGGACAGGTACAAGAAAGAGAAGCGCATCGTGTATGGCGCGCAGGCGCAGGACGACAGCAC
>JAJXXN010000119.1 GCA_021781075.1 Acidobacteriota bacterium
TTTTCCTCGACCAGCTTGAGGATGCCGCCGACGTACTCCTCATTGGTGAGGATGGAGGCGGTGATGACCGGCTCTTCGATGGATTCGATGGAGGTTGGGTCGGGCCAGCGCGAAGGGTTGTCCACTTCGACGACACTGCCATCGGTGAGTGTGACCTTGTAGCGCACGCCGGGGGCGGTGGTGATGAGTTCGAGCTGGTACTCGCGCTCCAGGCGCTCCTGGATTATCTCCATGTGCAGCAGGCCGAGGAAACCACAGCGGAAGCCGAAGCCGAGCGCGACGGAGCTTTCCGGCTCAAAAAAGAAGGAGGAATCGTTGAGACGGAGCTTTTCGAGTGCGTCGCGGAGGAGCGTGTGCTCGTGCGAGTCGACGGTGTAGAGCCCGGCGAAGACCATGGGCTTGATGTCCTCAAAGCCCGGGAGCGGCACGTTGGCCGGGTCGGCGTCGTCGGTGATGGTGTCGCCGATCCTGGTGTCGGAGACGTTCTTGATGGTGGCGACGAAGAAGCCGGCTTCACCGGCGCCGAGCCTGTCGATCTCGACCGGTTTCGGGGTCATCACGCCCATGGACTCAATATCGAAGGCTTTGCCGTTCGACATGAGGCGGATTCTCTGGCCTTTGTAGAGGGTGCCTTGGATGACGCGGGCGAGCACAATGACGCCGCGATAGGCATCGAACCAGGAGTCGAAGATGAGCGCCTGCAATTTTGCACCAGGGTCGCCTTTTGGGGCTGGCAGCCGTTTGACGATAGCCTCCAGGACATCCGGGACGCCCTGTCCGGTTTTTGCGCTCACAGGGATGGCGTCCGTGGCGTCGATGCCGACCGCCTGCTCAATAGCCTCTTGCGTACGTGTGATGTCAGCGGAAGGGAGGTCGATTTTATTGATGACGGGAATGACGTCCAACCCATGCGAGATGGCGAGATAGGCATTGGCCAGTGTCTGCGCCTCAACGCCCTGGCTGGCATCGACGACCAGCAGCGCACCCTCGCAACTGGCGAGTGAACGTGAGACTTCATAGCTGAAGTCCACGTGGCCCGGTGTGTCGATGAGGTTGAGCTGGTAGGTGATGCCGTCCTTCGCCTGGTACATCATGCGAACAGCATGGGCTTTGATTGTGATGCCGCGCTCGCGTTCGAGGTCCATCGCGTCCAGCACCTGCGCCTGCATCTCCCGGGCGGTCAGCGAACCGGTGAGTTCAAGCAGGCGGTCGCTCAGGGTCGACTTGCCGTGGTCAATATGCGCGATGATGGCGAAGTTGCGAATGAAACGGGATTCCATGCTGGGGGTGGTTCCAACCTGTGGTGAGAGATTTGTCCGTGCCTTGGGGGTGGCGTGTGCAAGACCCCTAAGGTAAAGTCCGCACACTACTTAGAGTATCATCGCTCTCCATCGCTTATGATGGCTTTAGGTGCGTAACTCCCAAGGTCAAGGTGATTTGAGCTGACAATGAACCCTATTCGCCGCGGCAGATTGCCGGTTCTGGTATTTGCGGCCATCCTGCCGGCCTTGGCCTGCGCGCAGGCGGGCGGGCAGTCGCAGGCGAACGAGTTGCAGCAGCGCAAAGCGAACCTGATCCAGCTTGTGGAGGACGCCTATGCGCTGGGTGAGGCTGCTTATCACAAGGGTCAATTGACCCAGGCGCGCACGGAGTTTGACCGGGCCATTGACCTGATGCTCTCCAGCGGCCTTGATATTTCTGACGACGCGCAATTGAACGATGAGTTTAACCACACGGTCGACCGCATCGACGCGCTCGAGGCAGATGCGCTCCACGAGGGGACGGGATTCACCCCCAAGGCGGAGGAGAGCCCGTCGGACGTTGCCGAAGAAGTGACCTTTCAGCCAGACCCGTCGGTTTTGGCCAAGGCGCGCGCCGAACTCCAAACGACAAAGTCCGATTTACCGCTGGTGATCAACGATTACGTTGCGGGTTTTATCAACTTTTTCGCCAACACACAAAAGGGGCACAACACGCTGCTCCATGCCTTCCAGCGCGCCGGGCGATACCGCTCCATGATTGAGCGCGTGATGGCGGACGAGGGCGTGCCGCAGGATTTGATTTACCTGGCGGTAGCGGAGTCGGGGTTTCAGCCTACGGCGGTCAACCGGCGGTCGCGCGCTGGCGGCATGTGGCAGTTCATGCCACGGGGAAACTACGGTTTGGCCCGGAACCAATGGGTGGATGAGCGCTTTGACCCGGAGAAATCAACACGCGCCTATGCCCGCTATATGAAGTTCATTTACGCGCAGTTGGGCGACTGGTACCTGTCGATGGCGGCCTACGACTGGGGCGCCGGCAACATCCAGCGAGCCGTCGAGAAGACCGGATACGCCGATTTTTGGGAGCTATACAAGCGCAACAACCTGCCCAAAGAAACGAAAAATTACGTCCCGGAGATTCTGGCCGCAATCCTCATTGCCAAGAACCCGACGCAATATGGCTTTGACGACATCACCTTCGACCCGCCGGTGCTGACGGATACAGTGACACTGAATTATTCGGTGGATTTGCGGCTGGCATCGGATATTATCAACGCGCCGGTGGAGCAGTTGGAAGCGCTGAACCCCAGTTTGTTGCGGATGCAAACACCGCCCGATGGCCCGTTTGATTTGCATCTGCCGGCCGGGATGGCGGATTTATTTGAGCAGCGGATTGCGCTGGTGCCGGTGGAGCACCGCAACGCCTGGCGATATCACCGCCTGGCGGCGGGCGAGTCGCTGGCCTCGCTTTCACGGGACTATCATGTGAGCGTTGCGGCCCTGGAGTCGGCGAACCAGATAACCCCGGAGAAGGGCGAAACAGCGGACCTGGCCGCAGGCGTGGCTGGCCCGGCGGCGATTTTGTTGCCGCTTGCGCCAGCGGCGGCAACGGTTGCCCGCAGCCAGTACTATACCGCCCGCCGCGGTGATACGCTGATCACCATTGCGGACCGCTTTAATTTGTCGCTTGACCAGTTGCGGCGCTGGAATCATTTGAGCGGCAACCACATGGCAGCAGGGCAAAAACTGCGGGTAACCGAGGCGCCGGGAGTGGCCCATTCCTCCAGGCGGCACAGGAGCAGCCAGGCTGTGGGAGCCAAAGGTGGCGCCACCGCCCGCAGCCGTCAATCCCAGGCCCAGGCGCGGAAGAAAACGCAAAAAAAGTGAGAAATATTCCCATTTCCCGCTTGAGTTTTTATGGTCAATCGCGGCAAGCTAGTGCTAGTATGATTTCGCGACAAGGCAAGCAGCTTTTGTCAAATTGAATTTTAAGTTGCGCCGTGGAGGCTACTGAATGGACATGGATCTCAAGATGTATGCAATGAACGATGGCGACTTTTTCTCTGAGCCGGCCGAACATGACCCGAACCACGACCTCAATGCCTTTGAGGAAGAGGACGACTTTGAGCCCTTGCAAGGCACGCCCACCGCTGTGATTACCGAGGTGGTGATGGTGGAGGCAAAGAAGCCCGCCAAGAAGAAGCCCGCCAAGAAGAAGGCAGTGAAGAAGGCCGCGAAGAAGGCCGCCAAGAAACCTGCCAAGAAGGCAGTGAAGAAGGCCGCCAAACACCCGGCGAAGAAGGCTGCGAAAAAGGCAGCCAAGAAGGCCAAGAAAGCGGCGAAGAAGGTCGCCAAGAAGTTGGTCAAGAAGGCCTCAAAAAAGGCCGATAAGAAAGTGGCCAAGAAGGCCGGGAAAAAGGCCGGTAAAAAGACTGGTAAAAAAGGCGGCAAAAAGGGCAAGAAGAAGTAGCGCAAGGCGGATTTGCCTCGGCACATGAAAAAGCCCGGCCTCGGCCGGGCTTTTTCCGTTGGACAAACAGTCAGAGCGGCGGAGTATTATTTTCCGCTCAATTCCTTGATTGCCGCCAGCACCTCTTCGGAATGGATTGAGGGGTTGACGCCGGTCCAGACTTTTGCAATTTTGCCGTCGGGCGCAGTCAGGAAGGTGTTGCGATTGGCGATCTTGAATCCCATGTAATTGCCGAGCGAGCCGTACTGCTCGGTCACGTTGTGCCCGGTGTCGGCCAACAAACGGAAGGTGAGGCTCTCCTTGGTGCAGAACTGTTTGTGGCTGTCCGGGGAGTCCACGCTGACGCCCAGTATGACGGCATTCGCGGCTTCGTACTTGGCCAGATCGCGTTGGAAGTTGTGGGCCTCAATGGTGCAGCCAGA